>NZ_JADAIN010000011.1:0-152343 GCF_015676285.1 Acinetobacter sp. Res13-Abat-PEC15-P4-01
AGAGCTTCCTTTTTTAACTACTCATGCAGGGTCACTGCATGAGCACTTGGTTTTTAACTATGAATTAGTTTGGGCTTATAGTAATCGAAAGATTACTCGTCGTCACCTTTTTTACCGCCAGACTGGAATTTAGAAATGATGCCTTCAGCCACGTTACGTGGAGTTTCAGCATATTTAGCAAATTCCATAGAGTATGTCGCACGACCTTGAGACATAGAACGCATTTGAGTCGCGTAACCAAACATCTCAGCAAGTGGAACTTCAGCACGAATGGCTTTAGTACCGCCAGGTAAGTCATCCATACCCTGAACCATACCACGACGACGGTTTAAGTCACCCATGATATCGCCCATGTAGTCTTCTGGAGTTTCTACTTCAACTTTCATGATCGGTTCAAGCAAGATCGGATCTGCTTTCATGAAACCATCACGGAATGCGTAAGAACCTGCCATTTTGAACGATAATTCGTCAGAGTCGACATCATGGTAAGAACCGTCAAATAATGTCGCTTTGATACCCACAACAGGGTAACCAGCCAAGACACCATTCTTCATACGTTCTTGAATACCTTTGTCAACTGCACCGAAGAATTCTTTAGGTACAACACCACCAACAACTTCTTCAGCGAATTCGTATTCTTTACCAGCTTCAGGGTCAAGCGGCTCTAAACGTACGTATACGTGACCGAATTTACCTTTACCACCAGTTTGACGAACGAATTTACCTTCTTGTTCAACAGACTTTTTGATTGTCTCACGGTAAGCAACCATTGGTTTACCAATGTTCGCTTCAACACCGAATTCACGTTTCATACGGTCAACGATGATGTCAAGGTGAAGCTCACCCATACCCGCAATAATTGTTTGACCAGATTCTTCGTCTGTGCGAACACGGAACGATGGATCTTCTTTCGCCAAACGACCTAAAGCAATTGACATTTTTTCTTGGTCAGCTTTAGTTTTTGGCTCAACTGCAAGTGCAATTACCGGCTCAGGGAATTCCATACGCTCAAGTGTGATGACATTTTTCTCATCACAAAGTGTATCACCTGTAGTTACGTCTTTAAGACCTACACACGCAGCGATATCACCCGCACGGATTTCTTCAACGTCTTGACGATCGTTTGCGTGCATTTGCACGATACGACCAATACGTTCACGTTTAGATTTAACTGGGTTATAAACAGAATCACCTTGTTTAAGAACACCAGAATAAACACGTACGAATGTCAAGTTACCTACGAACTTGTCGTTCATGATTTTGAACGCCAATGCAGAGAATGGAGCTTCGTCAGATGCTTCACGAACAGCTTTAGTTTCAGCTTTATCGTCAAGTACACCTTCAATCGCTTTCACTTCTGTAGGTGATGGCAAGAATTCAATTACAGCATCCAACATACGTTGAACACCTTTGTTTTTGAACGCTGTACCACAAAGCATTGGTTGAATTTGACAAGCTAATGTTTGAACACGTAGACCTTTAACGATGTCTTCTTTGTCAAGATCACCATTTTCAAGGTATTTGTCCATTAACTCTTCAGAAGCTTCAGCAGCAGCTTCAACCATGTTTGTACGCCATTCTTCAGCAGTCGCTTGAAGATCAGCTGGAATATCGCCGTATTCGAACTTCATACCTTGAGAAGCTTCGTCCCAAATGATCGCTTTCATTTCGATCAGGTCGATAACACCTTGGAAGTTTTCTTCAGCACCGATTGGAACAACGATAGGTACAGGATGTGCACCAAGACGTGTTTTCATTTGTTCAACAACACGGAAGAAGTTTGCACCTGTACGGTCCATCTTGTTCACGAATGCTAAACGAGGTACTTGGTACTTGTTCGCTTGACGCCATACAGTTTCAGACTGAGGTTGTACACCACCTACAGCACAGTAAACCATACAAGCACCATCAAGAACACGCATAGAACGTTCAACTTCGATTGTGAAGTCTACGTGTCCCGGTGTATCGATTACGTTGATACGGTGTTCAGGGAACTGTTTACTCATACCTGACCAGAATGTAGTCGTAGCAGCTGAAGTGATTGTAATACCACGTTCTTGCTCTTGTTCCATCCAGTCCATTGTTGCTGCACCATCATGTACTTCACCGATTTTGTGAGATACACCTGTGTAGAACAAAATACGTTCTGTAGTCGTGGTTTTACCAGCATCAATGTGCGCAGAAATACCAATGTTACGATAACGAGAAATTGGGGTTTGACGAGCCATGATTTCTTGCATTCCTAAATTTTGTTGTTTAAAACAGGACGCACCAATGAAGCATTGATGCGTACGGATACTCAATACGTAATGGGCAACTTAAATACCCGCAAATCCCCCACTTTGGTAGAGGGCGATGTTAAATCGAGCTGCAATACGCATGAGTATTCTCCTGATAAGGGACTGTTTTAGCCGCTTAGAAGCGGTAGTGAGAGAAGGCTTTGTTAGCTTCAGCCATACGGTGCACATCTTCACGTTTTTTGATCGCTGCGCCTTTGCCTTCAGCTGCATCAAGCAACTCACCAGCAAGACGTAACGCCATAGTTTTTTCAGAACGCTTAGCAGCAGCATCTACTAACCAACGCATAGCCAAGGCAGTACGACGGGATGGGCGTACTTCCATAGGTACTTGATAAGTAGCACCACCAACACGGCGTGCTTTTACTTCGACCATAGGACGAACTTTTTCAAGAGTAGTCTCAAAAAATTCAACTGGGTCAACTTTGTTTTTTTCTTGAACGCGGTCTAAAGCACCGTAAACGATACTTTCAGCAATAGACTTTTTACCATCTTGCATTACGTGGTTCATGAATTTAGCGATTGTTTGGCTACTGAACTTAGGATCCGGAAGGATTTCACGAGCAGCAACTACGCGACGTCTTGGCATTTTAATCTACCTATAAATATGACACTTCAGGTTTATCCAGCATGAGCACAAAGTGTCATGTGCTATTCGCTGGCCTTACTACACGTCGCTTGAATTTCACAAAATTAATGCAGAAATCAGACAAGCGAGACGATAAAGGATTGCGGTTCTATCTGCTTAAGAAGCTAATCTCGAAAGATTATTTCTTAGGACGTTTAGCACCGTATTTTGAACGAGACTGGTTACGATCTTTAACACCAGCACAGTCCAAAGAACCACGAACGGTATGGTAACGTACACCCGGTAAGTCTTTAACACGACCACCACGGATAAGAACAACACTGTGCTCTTGCAGGTTATGACCTTCACCACCGATATAGCTAGAAACTTCGAAACCTGAAGTTAAGCGAACACGGCAAACTTTACGCATTGCTGAGTTAGGTTTTTTAGGTGTAGTTGTATAAACACGTGTACAAACACCACGACGTTGTGGACAAGCCTTCAACGCAGGAACTTTTGATTTTTCAACCAAAGTTGTACGACCCTTACGGATCAACTGATTTGTTGTTGCCATATGGCAATTCTCCCGTTAATAAAAAGCCTCAAAAAATTACCACTTTTTGAGGGCATGCAATTGTAAGCCAAGATGTAAAAATGGTCAATATTCAACGTACTGTCAAATATTGACCATTTCGAACTTTGCCGATAAAACCAAGCAAACTTAATTCAGCTTATTTTCTGATTTCTTATCAGTAGCTTCTAGGTTTTTTTCAGTGCTTTTTACCGTATTTTCAGCGCTGACTTTCGGTTTCGCAGGCGTACGCTTTTTTGTTACAGTTTTTGCTGCTGTGGTGGTCTTTACCGCAGGAATTGAGGTTGATGTTGCTGGTTTCTTCTGTACATTGCGGCGAGGTTTTGCTTGGATCGATTTTTCATCCGATTGTACAGATGCGTTCTTTTCAATATGCGTCTCAGCTAATTTCTGAATTCCCTGCTCAACTTTTTCGACAGGATTTGAAACAACATCCTTCTCACTGGATTTTTCTTTCACTTCAACTTGAGTAATCGTTTTGTTTTCAATTTGTGCATCAGATTTCTGTGGATCAGTCTTTTGCGAGGAGTCCGCTAGAAGCAATGGATTGGCATGAGACAACAATTGAGTAAACTGCTCATAAGCCTCTAGAGTATCGATTGTCTGATCAGGATGCTGAAGTAAATATTGACGTGCTCCCGAAAAAACAATTTGAGCTTGCTCTGTGGCATCATCCACCAGTTTCCAGCTATATACAGCGCTGATTCCCATCGTGGCCAAAGGTGTTAAACGCGTCAAAAGATTAAACTGAGGAAGATGATTCATCCAAGATAATTTGAATGAACCATCTTCATTGGCAATCCATTTTTTGAGCAGCTCTGCATCATTTGCTGAACCTAGTAATTGCTGAAGTTGATTGACATTATGAGTTTGCAAAACACCTGCAAATGTTCGAATCGCCGCAATCAATGCCTGCTTTTCAGCGACAGTCCCCAAATCAATCTGTTTAAAAATATATTCCACTACTGCATGATCTTTCGCCTGCAACTCAAAACCATATGCCCGACCCGTATGGTAAACACTGCGGAGTGCCAGAGCCAGGGAAGCAGGAATATCAATAAGCGTACCCACGCCTCCAACCGCACCCGTCAATGTACCTTGAATTGCGGCAATAATTTTATTTTGATTGGCTAATGCAGTACTGATCCGTCGTGAACGATCAGTATCTTGACTGAGTTCTGCCAGATTTTTTGCACCAACCTCTTTTAATACAGACTCGACAGAAGTCAACTCAGAGACGAAATCATTGAGTTTATCAAAAAGAAAGTCGGATAATTTATCGTTCAAGTCCGGTGAGATAAATGAAGCAACATGATTAATTTTTTTTGAATGCTTTCCTAAAAGTTTGCCAGTTACGTTGGGCAAATGCTCACGCATCATTTGCTGAGGGTTTTCATATTTTTTACGCTCAAAAGCGTTTTTTTCTTGCGCTGTACCTTGAACAACTGAGTCTGCTTGAGGGCTATGTGTAAGCTTGCTGACTGTTCCTGGCGCGACATGCTGAAGCACATTTAAACCCGTTTCACTGAGTTTTTTTGCTACACCAAAAGCATTTGAAATAAGTCCGCTTGAATGTTTTTTATTGGAATTTACCATCTGCATCCTCTGTAACTATGTTTATATTAAATATTAAGACATGTACCCTGAGTCTGCTGACGACTCACCTAAGATGAAATCAGCAACAGCCCCATACATTAATGTACCGAATCATTCACCAATACAATCACTATTTCATAAAATTTCAGTACAGATCAGTATACGATACAATTATAAACAATCTGAACGCCACCCAATGGCGATAAAATGAATTTATTTCAGGATAAACCATAAGATTAACAAATAGATGTCATAATTTGTCGCGAACAACAATTGTACGGGTGGTGATCTTGGCTTTTGCCAGTTATGATAGTTTTATTCTTTCAAATATATTTACTCAATGATTATGAAACAGAATTTACAGAATCAAATTAAATACAGTTCAGAACAAAAATATCAAGCAGAACTAGAACGTTTGAAAGAACAGGATCAGCATAGAAAACCAGCAGGCTGGCAACTTTCAGCTTATGCGGTTCGTTCATTTATTTTAGGTGATCACAAACTTGATATTCAGAAGAAGTTTTATGGTGACGATGCGCTTGTTGACCGTGCCCTAGTAACGTTGATGGGAAATCAAGGGCTGATGTTGGTTGGTGAACCGGGTACGGCTAAATCCATGCTTTCAGAACTGTTCAGTGCAGCGATCTCTGGAAACTCTCATCTCACCATACAAGGAACTGCGGGTACAACCGAAGACCACATTAAATACTCATGGAACTATGCCCTGCTGTTGTCAGAAGGTCCTACTGAAAAATCACTGATTCCATCCCCCTTATTCCACGCCATGAAAAATGGTCAAATTGTACGATTTGAAGAAATCACCCGTTGCCCGCCTGAAATTCAGGACGTTTTGGTGTCGTTACTTTCAGAAAAACAAATGATGATTCCAGAAATGGGACAAGATTTTAACCTAGCGGCGACTCAGGGTTTTAATATCATTGCCACAGCCAACTTACGTGACCGTGGTGTGCATGAGATGTCTGCCGCATTGAAGCGACGTTTTAATTTTGAAACAGTCAAAGCGATCCGTGATCGAAAGTTTGAGATTGAATTGGTTGGATTACAACTGAAACAGCAGCTTGCAGAGCTTTACCAAGAGATTCAGATTCGCCCACAAATCATTGAGCTGTTGGTCACTATTTTCAATGAATTAAGAACTGGGCAAAGTCTACAAGGGGCAACATTAAAAACACCTGACGCGGTCATGTCTACAGCCGAAGCAGTAAATATTGCCCATGCTGCTGGACTTCAAGCCCTCTATCTGAGTGATGGCATCCTAAAGGCAGAACATATCGCACAACAGTTGGTTGGTGTTGTATTTAAGGATAATCCAGATGATGCCAAACGTCTGCGTTATTATCTAGACACGGTAGTCAAAGAACGTGCACGTAAAGACGATGATTGGAAAAGTTTTTATGAAGCCAGTCGAGAGTTTTAATCATGCAATCACTGGACCCAAACACAGTCATTGATGAAATGCCCTCACGATTAAAACAAGCATTTCACCTAAAACAACAATTAGCACAGCAAAATGTGTTCTTTGCACCTATTCGCCATCATAGTCCAGCCTGTGCTTTTGCTTTGAAACAATACATCAATGAAATTAAACCCACGCATATATTGATTGAAGCACCCGGCAGTTTTGAGTTTTTAATCCAAAGCTTACAAGACCAAGCTACCGAACCACCAATTGCGATCTTTGCACAAGCACAATTTCACAATACGGTAACCCCATCTCGTTTGAAAGAGGATGAAACAGATCAAGCCAATCGATCTCAACCTGAGATTTTTTCTGCCTATTTTCCTTTTTGTGAATATTCACCAGAATGGGTGGCGATTCAGGAGGCAAAACAACAACATGCAGAGGTTAAGTTTATTGACTTGGATTGGGCTGAACAAAGCATTTTAAAAAGTCAGCAAAAGAATGTTGACTGGCAACAAAAAAGTTTGATGTCTGAACGTTATTTTGCACATAGTCAATATATTCAAAAACTGGCTGAAAGCATGCATTGTCGAAACCATGACGAGCTGTGGGATCATTTATTTGAATTGCAAAGCGCCAGTCAACTACAACAAGCACAACAGTTTTTTGATGATGTGTTTGTGTGGTGCTCATTGGCACGACTGGACTACGAACGAGAGGTTCTATTACAAGAAGCCTCCTTACACCGTGAAGACGTCATGTGGAATTGTATCCAAAAGGCGATGAATCCAAAACACAAAGTTTTAGTGGTGACGGGCGGGTTCCATAGTATTGCCTTAATTGAAAATTTGAGTGACAGCGCTCAGGCTGAACGTTTTATTGTTCAAGCTTCAACCCAAAAGTGGCAAGAACAAGCATGGCTGATTCGCTATAGTTTTGATCGTCTCGATGCGCTGAATGGTTACGCTTCAGGAATGCCCTCACCTGCCTATTATCAACAACACTGGCAACATTTAAATACGCAGAACGCTCCATCACAGACAGACCCACAACAACATTTTTTTCAGTACCTAAATGAGTTGTGCCATTTTTTAAATCAACAGAATGCACTTGATGTCACCCCCTATATCGCACTTAAAAATACCGCGGAAATCGCATGGCAATTGGCGGTACTGCGTGGGCACAATCAACCCAGCCGTTATGATTTACTCGATGCATTACAGTCTGCACTGATCAAAGGTGAAATGGATGACGGACAACAACATCTATTTACCCATATTTTTCAGTTTTTAGGTGGACAGCGACTTGGCAAAGTTGCGCAGAATCAACATAGCCCAGCTTTACTTCAAAATACCTATCAACAAATTAAGGCTTACCGCTTTAATATCAATGACACCATTTTACGTCATCGAAAACTGGATATTTATCGTAAGCCACTGCATCAAGAAATCAGCCAATATCTGCATTTATTGGCGTTTGTCGACTGTCATTTTGCGCAACGTATTTCAGGACCTGATTTTGTGCAAGGCGCAAGCTTGGATCTTCTATTCGAGGAATGGCGTTATGCTTGGACACCTAGTGTTGAAGCACGCTTGATTGAACTGGCTGAAATGGGCAATCAGCTTGAACAGATTGCATTGATTAAAATGCTCAAGTTGCAGCAAGAAAATGAGCAACAGGGTATGGGGCAATCCGCATTTGAAACTGCCAAATTGCTGGCTCTCGCCTGCCGTTTGGGATTAAAGCAGCATTTGAAACTGTTGAATCAGCAACTCGATGGATATCTTGAAAGCGATCAAAACTTGGCTTCAGTGATTGGTGCAGCACAACAACTCTATTATTTGTGGCATGGTCGCAGTCTGCTCAACCTCCCCGAACAGATGCTATTGAAAAGTTTAAGTTTTGCTGTCTATCAAGCCTGTTTTTTACTTGATCAACTTTATGATACACATGAAGAAAAAATTGAACAAAACCTGAAAAGTCTGAAAACCTTACATCAACTGATTTTAAACATCCGACAACAGAAGATGCAGCTTGAACATCATGCATTTAAGACTCAAACCTTCGATTTATTGAGTTTGATGTATGAACAGATTGATCCAACAAAACTGGATGAATTCCATCTTAACGCGCTGAAAGGTGCGCTGCATACCTTACAATTTTTAGATCATCAGATTGAGCAACAACAGCTGCGGCAATACTTACAACTGGCTTTTGCTGTAGGCAGCTCTCCAGAAGACTCGGTGCAGTATTTACATGGCATGTTTTTTATTGCACCTGAGATCTTTGTACAATCAAAAGTAGCAATTGATGCATTGCATCAATTGGTCAGTCATTGGACTGAAGAAACCTTTATTCAGATTCTACCTGATTTACGTTATATCTTTAGTCAGCTCACGCCTAAGCAAAGTACTCAGGTGTCTAGATTTATCGCTCAAACCACAGGGCTTGGCAATGACACCATTCTGGATCAGGTGTTGAGTCATATTAGTGAACAGGATGTTTTACAAGGCGTTCAACTAAACCAACAACTTCAGAAAATATTTACATATGACCATTTAGAGCACTGGGCAACCCCCTCAAAACAACACTCGTCTAAACAGCAGGGAGCAAACTCATGAGCCAATTGCCTCCTGAACAAAATCAACATGACAACTCAGACACTCAGCTTACTCTCGATGCAGTGGATCAAGCTCGCCGATGGCGCCTGATGTTGGGTCGATATGCAGATCAAAATTTATCTGCTGCTACGCTGTCTGGTGAGCAATTGAAGCTTGAACGCAATCTCGATTATCTCTATCAAAATGAATATAAACGTCGAGGCATCCAACAGGGGAAAAACCGTCATGGTGGTTTAGAAGCATCCCAATTGAATGCGATTAATTGGCTGAATCAAAGTCGTAAACTTTTTCCAAAATCAACTTTTGAACGCATGCAAAAGCAAGCGATTGAACGTTATGAGCTGACTGAGTTATTTAAGAATCCTGAACATGTACGACAGCTTGAACCTAATCCAGCGGTAGCCAAAGCCTTGCTGAGTATGCGTGGTCGTTTAAGCACAGAGATGAAAGAGGCGATCCGTGAATTAATTCGAAAGGTGGTTGAAGAATTACTTCAAAAAATTCGAGCTCAATTTCTACAAGCCTTACAGGGTCGTCGTAATCGTTTTAAACGTTCACACCTCAAACAAGCACAGAATTTTGACTGGAAACGCACCATCCAGTCCAATCTGAAAAACTATCAACCTGATTTACAGAAACTGATTATTCAGACCCCTTATTTTAACGCACGCGTACAGAAGCACTTAGCTTGGGAAATTGTCCTGTGCGTAGACCAAAGTGGTTCAATGATGGACTCCATCATGTATGCCGCGATATGTGCCAGTATTTTAGCTGCACTGCCTGCGGTCAGTATCAGCTTGGTGCTGTTTGATACTCAAATCGTTGATCTTAGTCATTTGGCACATGATCCTGTTGAAGTGCTACTGACTATTCAGCTGGGTGGGGGAACCAATATTGGTCAGGCATTACACTATTGCCAAAACAAAATTAAACAGCCTCATCGCAGCATTTTAGTTTTGATCAGTGATTTTGAAGAAGGTGCTTCAGTTCAACAGATGCTGAATACCACCAGTCAACTTCATCAACAAGGCTGTAAATTACTTGGACTTGCTGCACTTGATCAGTCTGCCAATCCCGTTTATGACATCAATATGGCACAAAAACTTCAAGAACGCGGCATGCAAATCGCAGCAATGACTCCTGAACATTTAGCAACTTGGTTTGCAGAGGTAATGCAATGAGTTGGCAGATATATACCCAATACGATGAAGACAGCCTGATCATGCACAGTAATGCAGGCTTATTAAGACGGGCACGAAAAGCACTCAATGATGTTGAATTACTTCGACAAAGTGCTGATCAACTGTTATTTAAAGTGGAAGAATGCGAAGTTGAGCTGCCTGAGGCAGGCATCACCAAGGCTCAATGCAATTGTTCTGCCCAAGGTTGTTGCAAACATATTTTAACCAGTATTTTATGGGTTCAAGAAAATGTCTCACACTTTTCAAGCATTGACAGTTCGCAAGACTGTTCATCAGATTATAAGTTTGAAAATTCGACTGAAAGCCCACCTCAGCAGCATACGCACTCAGCAACTACAGCAGTCGGGCAAAACACACCATCTGCAAAAGAAAAACTTCTAAACTTTGATCCAAACAAAATTCAAAAGCAGGCAGGCAAAGCCAATGTCCGTTTGGCTTATGAATTTATTCAAAACTGGTTGGCACAACCTGAACAGTGTCAGATTGACATTCAGACCAACAAAATTTCTTTTCATACCGATTTAAGTTCCGATCCCGTTCTGCTCTACCCTGCAACTGGATTTGAAGGCATCTTGTCAGAAATCAGTGACAAACAAAAAATTGCAGCACATTTAGCATGTGTTGCCTACTTCTTTCTACAACATGCACCAGAAAAATGGCAATGGTCGATCGAGTTAAGCGAACAGCAATACCACTCGAGCCAACACCTTTCCTTAGATGATCGTGAATTCATCGAAGAACTTAAAATAATTTGTCAGCACTTTATTCAACAGGGTTTATCCCATCTTGCAAAAGAAAGCGTCATGTCACTGCATATTTTAAATATGCAGGCACGTGCTCAGAATCTTCCTCGCCTCGGGAGTTTATTACGTGCACTACATGGCACTATGCGACAATTTTTAGAGGATGATGTACAGGTTGATGAGCAACAGATTTATAATCAGTTGGCACATCTATATGCTTATCTGACCGCACTTTCAGAAATTGAGTCTTTAAAGCCGGAGTTTCAAACAGAAGCTTTAGCCAAGCTGCGTGGGGTTGTAAAGCGTGATTATCAAAATGAAACGATTGCACATTTGATTCCACTCGGTTGTGAATGGTGGAGTACCGAAAGTGGTGCGCATGGCTTAACCGTCTGTTTTTGGGATGTTTCTGAACAACAGCTCAAAGAAGTCACTCAAGCCAGAGCCAATCATTTAGACCGCACTTTTGATATGCACAGTGCTGCCAATACTGGAATTTGGGGAAGCTCTTTGAGCTTTTTATTGCAACATCAGTTGGAGCTGACGCATGCAAAATCAAGTTCAGAGACTCAGCTCAGTGCAAGTACGGATACCCGCTTTTTACAGAAAGGTTCGTTTAATGAGTTGACCATTTCTGATCTGGACCAGATGAATATTGGCATATCTCAATGGGAAACTTTACACAAGATACTTGTCCCCCACTCAAGTCTTGAACAACTCAACTCACGTTATGTCCTGTTGCGTCACCACCATATCAATCCACCTGAACTTAACGAGCTTGAACAGTATTTTGAATATCGTGTAACCGATCAACAAGACATTGGATTGAAATTAGTGATCCCGATCGAACCAGAATATCGTGTTCGAATTAAAAATCTGACTCATCTTATCCAAAATGAAAAAATTCTTGCGACTTTGGTACGTGTTGAAACAACACAGCAACAGTTGCAATTCATTCCATGTAGCGTGATTTGGCAATCCCCGAAAGGCTTAAAAATTTTTAGTCTCGACTATGACCATCCTATACAAAAGAAAAGTAGTTTGGCTGAACTGATCACAGGGCGAATTGAGAAACTTCTGGAACAAAAAAAACAATGGCAAAAACAACAGCATCTGTCTGCTTTAGAGATTTTGGTTTTAGAAACACAGTCATTACTTGAGTTTTATGCCAATACCGGGCGTTCTCAATTTGATCGCGATGACCAAATTAAACTCAATGATCTTGCCCAACAATTTGCAGAGTTGGGTTTAAGTTTTATTTACAACACATTACAAATGGATGCCACTGAAGAGACTCTTGCAACGCAGCTTTTAAAATGGCGACATGTTTTATTACAACTGCAACGCTTAAATCAAAGGATCGCTTTAGAAGGACAAGTTACGTCGTGATAAATTAGTCGTGGTATTTAAATTGATGATATTTTTCTATAATTTTGCTGAATAACCAAGCGAAGTATTAAAGACTATAGAAAAGCAACTCTCAGTTGCTGAAAAGGAATGTATATGTTGAATCAACTTTTTTCAAAAATAGAGTCTATGTTTTCGAAGCCTGAAGATAAAAGTATTCAAGCACAGCAGGCAAACCCATCTCATGCCGAGGAGATCCAAAAATATAATGAGAACCTTAAAAGCAAAGTAGAAAAGCTTTACCATATTTTTAGTCCTTTGGCTGTTATTGAAGAACAACTTGATCAGCATGTTGTTTTATTTATTTTGGATGGTGAAAACCCTGAAATTCTTATTAAACTACAACAGTACACCGACGAAAAAGCTTTGCTTTTATTGGGCAAGCCAGGTACCTATAGCTGGTATTGGCCTCAAAACAATCAAGCCTTGGATAAAAAACAAAATAAGCTTGCTGACGCAGCATTAAAACTGCGCCGTCGCTATTATGGCGAGATCTTTGATGAATTAAACTTTGATCAGATTATTCGTTTTGCCAAAGTGCTTGAAGCCGCTACCAAACAAAAAAATTTCACCAATATATATGAAAAAGTACCTTCTTGGTTTATCTATCTTACCGTAGATGCATTTATCACTGCTTTTGATAGTCAACATTTTAGTGAAACTGATCCAAATAAACTCTTAAAGCAGAATTGGACACAACAAAAACTGGTCGATTTACTTGAAAGCGATCAGCAAGGTTTGGGACAAGAGCTATTAGCTTATTTATTTGAGCGTCAGAATATAGACAGTTACCATGCCAATAAGTTAGAAAAAATATTGTTATTGAAAGATACCAAAGAATTTATTACGGAACGCTTGGAACAATTAAAAAACATCATTCCAGCATTGAGCATCATCGGACAAGAAAACTTTTTAGATTATATTGTTAAACAGCCTTCTCTCATCAAACAAGTGCCGGACTTGATTGTAAAACTCGCCATCGGCAAGTCTAAAACAATCCGTACAAAGGCAACCAGTTTACTGAGCAATCTGAATGCTGAAGATAGTCAAAAATATTTACAACACAGTTTACTGGAAGGTTCTAGCCAAGAGCGTGGTTTTTCAGCAGATTTATTGGCGCGTTTGGGCGCAGACAACCTTGCTGTCTTAGAACAAGCTTTTGAGCAAGAAAAGCAAAAGTCAGTACAACAAATCCTACAAATGGCAATTCAACGCCTAAGATCCGTTGACAGTGCTCAGCTTCAAGAAAATATTGAAACACCCGAATTCAAACCCTTTACCGAACAAAAAATTCCGCAGCATTTTTCAGAAATTATTTTAGAAAATTATCAGCAGATTTTAGCAAAAGCTGAACAAAATGCCGCAGATGAAATCGAAGAAAATAAAACCGCCAACTACAAGCGTAATTGGGCGCAAGATCATTTGAAACAACTGAAAAAGATCAGCCGAGAGAGTTTATTGGCACTTGTAGATCAATTGAATGGGGATGCGCCATTTAAAAATTTCCACAACCTAGAAAATATTATTACCTATAAAAACAAATATAAAAAATACCCAGAATTTTCGATAATCCATGCGGCTCGAATCGTTTCTACACGAAATCGGGACTGGATCTATTGGCCAAATTTATTTGAAATGCTACGTCCAGAAGAATATGCACAATATGAGTTGCGTCATATTGTCCAAGCCCTAGAAGCCGCTAAGTTTTTCAGTCCACAACGCAAAGTTGCCAAAGGTATTTTATCGTCTTCATCCTACTATGAAAGTTTACAGGATTATATTTACGAAGCAGATAAAATTTGGCCATTCTTTGCGGAACATCAAGAATACTTAACTGAAGCTTTAGGACTTTCCCCCTCATTGGAAAAAAATGAATATCAAAGCTTTACACCGTCTGATGCGATTTTTGTATTGAAATGCTTTCCATCTCTGCCTACTCAATTTATTCCACGTTTGCTGGAATTTGCCTTAGGTGAGAACAAACGACTGCGTTATGAAGCACAAGAAACCTTACAACACCTTCCTGATATTCATCTTCGCGCGATTGAAGCACTAGACTCAGGCAAACAAGAGATTCGAATTACAGCCATTGAATGGCTCGCACGATTACAGAATCAAGATGCAGTAAAACCGCTCAATACTTTATTGAAGAAAGAGAAAAAAGAAATTGTACGCGCAGCACTATTAACTGCACTGGAAAAATTAGGGCAAGATATTAGTGCCTATCTCGAACCGGAAGTATTACTCAAAGAAGCAGAAGACGGACTCAAAGGTAAACTATCGGCAAGCTTTACCTGGTTTGATTTTGAAACACTGCCAAAAGTGAAGTGGAAAAATGGCAAAGTTGTCGATCCCAAGATCATTCAATGGTGGGTGATTTTGGCAGAAAAACTCAAAGAGCCAAAAGCCAACGAATTATTGCAACGTTATACCCATCTATTGGATGAAAAAGATCAAGTTCAACTGGCAAATCATTTACTGCACAGTTTTATCCATCAAGATACTTTGCAAACACCGCTTGATGAAGCGACACAATACGCGACCCAAGAAGCACCAAGTCGCTTGAATTCTTATCGCGATGCGTATAAACGCTATGGTGAACAATATCCTGAATATTATGCCAAATACGCAACCATCACTTTAGAAGAAGTGATTGATGAAATTAAGCGTGAACGTTTAGGTCTCTACCTGGGTTCTGCAATCAAGAGCAAGGGTATGCTTTCACTGACCGCCAATGCACAGGGCAGTTTTGCAGTCAAACAACTGCAAAACTATATGAAACAGCACTACCCTCGTCGCTCGCAAATTGAAGCGATGATCAGTGCATTGTCCATCAGCAATGATCCTTTGATTATCCAGCTATTGCTTTCACTTTCTCGCCGTTATCGTACTGCTTCAGTACAGACCCTTGCGAATCATTTAGTGGCTGAAATCGCAGAACGCAACCAATGGACCAGTGATGAGCTTGCTGATCGCACCATTCCAACTGCTGGCTTAGACGAAAATGGTGTATTACAACTGCAATATGGCTCACGTAACTTTACTGCGTTTGTAGATGATAAAGACAAATTTATCTTAAAAAATGAAGAAGGGAAAGAAGTCAAAGCCCTACCTGCTGCGCGCCAAAATGATGATGAGAGTTTGATCAAAGAGGCTAAATCACTGTTCAGCACCAGTAAAAAAGAGTTCAAACAAGTGGTGGATATGCAAACCGGGCGTTTGTATGAAGCAATGTGCAGTGAACGTCAGTGGAATGTTGCTGAATGGCAAGAGTACATCTTTGCACATCCGATTATGCGTCGCTTGATTCAACGTCTGACTTGGCTCGAAATTAAAACCACCGGTGAAAAAGTCAGTTTTAGACCAAGTGATGATGGTGCATTATTGAATTTGGACGATGATGAAATTGAACTCAGCCCCGAGAGTAAAATTCAAATTTCACATGCGGTTTTAGTTGGTGAAGATGAAGCACAGGCTTGGATTGCTCACTTTAAAGACTACAAAGTGAAGTTTTTATTTGAGCAAATGACACATCATCTACCACAATTTGAAGATGAAAATGCCACAGAGATCAGTGATCATAAAGGTTGGCTGACTGACACATTTACCTTACGGGGTGTGGTAACCAAGCTGGGATATCAACGTGCCAGCATTGAAGATGGTGGTTCTTTTGATCGATATACCAAACCGTATAAACAACTGGGTATTGAGGTCGAAATCACATTCAGCGGCAGTTATGTTCCAGAAGAAAATATTCCAGCTGTACTCTATGAATTGGCATTTAGTAAAAAAGGTAGCCGCTCTTGGAACAACAATGAACTTCCCATAAAGGAGATTCCGCCTATTTTATTGGCAGAAAGCTATGCTGATTATTTGAAGGTTGCCGCTTCAACATCAGGATTTGATCCTGAATGGGAAAAGAAAACACCGTGGTAAGGCATATTTCTTTAAAGTTGATTTAAGAAATCATCGCTATAAACCGTCTATAATGACTTGTCGTTATGGATGGTTTTGCCTAATTGAGGTAAATATCCATGATTCATTAAACTGCTACGGCATGGCATAAAAGCATGGATATTCAAGTAATTAAGCAACATTTAATCCTTAAAGTTATCTGTCTAAATGATGCTTAAGAATCAGTATCTTTCGCCATTGAACTGAAAAACTAAACGCGTTTAAATGTGACCATTCATTCTGTATTCTAAAATAAAGGACTTTGCATGAACCGTCGTGTTGTGATCACTGGTATGGGTATTAACTCATGTATCGGTAATACATTGGAAGCTGTTAAGCATTCTTTGGAAAATGGTATTTCAGGAACACGTCATAATTCAACTTACGAAGAACTTAATTTTAAAAGTCATGTCAGTGCCGCCGCTGAACAGGATTTTGATGGTATTGACCGTAAGCTGAAACGCTTTATGGGTGTTTGTGCCATGTATGCATACAATTCAGCACTTGCAGCCGTTGAACATGCAGGTTTAACAGCAGAACAAATCGGTGGTAACCCACGTTATGGTATTGCAGGCGGTTCAGGCGGTAACTCAACTGCTTCTGTCGCAGAAATGGTTAAGCTTCTGGAAGAAAAAGGCGCACGTAAAATCGGTCCTTTCTTCGTACCGCGTAATATGTCAAACACCATCACTGCCAATGTCGGTGTTGCATTCAAACTACAAGGTGTTGCACATTCCATTACCAGTGCTTGTGCAACTTCTGCTGATGCGATTGGTTATGCTTACAACCTGATCCAATTGGGCAAACAAGATTTAATGCTTGCTGGGGGGGGTGAAGAAGATCACTGGTCACAAAGTTTATTGTTTGATGCAATGGGCGCGCTTTGTTCTAAATACAATGAAACACCTGAAACAGCTTCTCGTCCATATTCAGCCGATCGTGATGGCTTCGTCATCGCTGGCGGTGGTGGTTTCGTGGTACTTGAATCGCTTGAACATGCCCAAGCGCGTGGTGCAAATATCCTTGCTGAAGTTGTTGCCTATGCGGCGAACTCTGACGGTGCGGATATGGTTGCACCATCAGGTGAAGGGGCAACACGTTGTATCCTTATGGCACTTGAAGAAGCCAAACAACATGGCGTAGACAAGATCGACTATGTGAATACGCATGGTACATCTACCCCTGCTGGTGATGTGACAGAGTTACTTGCCATGGGACGTGCGTTCGGTGAAGGCAATGTTCCTCCACTCAGTTCAACCAAATCGATGACAGGTCATAGCTTAGGTGCTGCCGGTGTCCAAGAAGCCATTTACTCTGTGTTGATGATGCAAAACGACTTTATCGCACCCAACATCAATGTAACTGAACTTGATGAAGGTGCAAAAGGCTATGACATCGTACTTGAAAAACGTGACGCAAAATTGAATACTGTAATGAGTAACAGTTTCGGTTTTGGCGGTGTAAATGCTTGTCTCATTTTCAAGAAATGGGAAGGCTAATTTAAGCAATTCTGATCATTCATGGTTTTCTATACTGTGAATGATCAAGTTTTCGCTCACTGCCCTTAAAAGGGTAAATTGATGGATGCTCCTTCTGAAGCTTTCCTTTGGGTTAAAGCTTTACATATCATAGCAGTCGTATGCTGGTTTGCTGCACTGTTCTATCTTCCCCGCTTATACGTTTATCATGCAATGAGTGAGGATACAGTCAGCCATCAACGTTTCGAAATTATGGAGCGTAAGTTGTATCGTGGCATCATGTGGCCATCGATGATTGCAACATTGATTACTGCGCATTTTTTAGTGGATTGGGGTGATGCCACACGTCACTACCATGAAGCATTGTGGTTTTATCTCAAAGTTGGCTTGGTGGGTCTGTTGGTGATTTACCACTTTGTTTGTGGTTATTACCGTAAAAAACTGATTGGCAATGCCCATTATAAATCACACAAGTTTTGGCGTTTTTTTAATGAGATGCCAACATTGATTTTATTTGCCGTGATTATATTGGTGGTGGTTAAACCGACGTTTTAGTCTCAAAACTATATTTGCCTCACATTCACTTAACTGACTGGCATGTTTTTATATTCCATGAAGTCAATCCATGAAAGATAATTTTATTGTATAAAAGAATAGCCTCTTCAAATATAAAGGGGCTTTTTTAATTCCAACCTATACGTTTATCTAACCATGTTTAGCTTTTGAACGTTGCACACGATTAATCAATAAATCCATAAAATTTACTTTTTTACCAACCTAATCAACTGGCATAGAAAAATGAAAACGCTTGGTGTATTTCCTCTTTTGATTAATTCCAAACAGCATTTCTCAAATAAACATAAAGTGCTTTATCTAGCTCTCTAAATAAAGACTCAGCATCAACTTTTTCACCTAAAAGCTCAATAATATCATCTTTATAATTAACCCTTTGTCCAAAAGGTCTCTTACCATCAGTGTATGGTAAAGGTAAGGGATACCCCTTAAAGAAAAAATCAACAAGACCATCATTGATCTTCATATCGTACCATATAAGTAGTTTAAGCAGTTCTATGTGGTGTTCTGTTAAATCAAATACTTCATTTTCCTTATAAACATAGCGATTAGCTAAACACGATGAAGCTGCAAACCATGTTGGAAAAGCACATAAAGCTTCACTCATGATTTTTTTAGTTCATTAGAATTTTTAGATTTCTTTAAAATCTTAGATATTTCATCAAAACGAGGTAAATATACCGCTAAAGCACCATTTTCAATATTTAACCATGCAACATGTAAATTTTGAATAACAAGTATATGCTCTTGTGTTAAGGGAATATTTTCTTGCTCATAAGCATCTTTAACATTATATTTTCGAGGAATAATAGTTTTTATAAAATCTAAAATAACTTTCATTTTTAATTCCAATCTATACGTTTATCTAAAAAAGCATACTGACTATTTAACTTAGGCTCATCTTGTAACTTTGCAAAATATTCAAGCTTTTGATCATCTTCTATATCAAAACGAGCTAACCAATGATTGGCTAAATAGCCTTTAATCAGTGGAATTTCATCTGTTGAATAATTACCACGATGTAAATCACCTATTTTTTCAACACGTAAAGGCTTTAACACTCTATTTAACAAGACATAAGGCGCGGGTAAGGGATCACTTTCAACAGAGCCCATTAAAGGTAAAGTCCCCGCTTGTATCACAACCCCTGTACCATAGTCATAACCAATGAACCAATTCATCGGTAGTTCACTGTTTAATGCTTCTTCTTCCTTAATCGAATTAAACCACCCGTAGCTGATTGCAGTTAACCAGTTCACAGTTTTAATGCCTGTTATTAATCTATTAGATAAAAGTCCTGGATTTCCTACATCCATTGCCCAAGCTTTACGAGCCATAAACGCTTCAGTCGGTTCATTCTTATCACTTCTTATTCTAGAAATGAGACAAGCATAACCTGCATAACCATGTTTGGCTTTTAAACGTTGCGCACACTTAATAAATAAATCAATAAAAGCTTTACTATTTTCGCCCACCCAGTCGATTGGCATAGAAAAAGTTAAAGAGCTTTGATATTTCCCATTCTTCACTTGCCATTGACTAGATCCTCCTACATAAAACTCCCATGCACCAGTGGTAAATTTCTCTTTACCACTGGTATATAAAAAATTAAAAGCTTTCATAGGACTATAAAGTTTTAAGATATTTCGTATAGGTTTAACTTTTTCAAAAGCTAAACTAGCACCACCAGCCCCGTTAGGTGGCTCATCCTGCCAAAGCCAAGTTAAATGCGCTTTGGCATATTCTTGATAATCATCAAAGCATTGAGCAATCGCTTCACGCATGTCATCGCTATAACCCTCTTTAAAGTATAAAACCGCACGAATCGCAGGAATCGCACCGACATAGTCTTCTCCACCTTGTGGGGTGAGTAATCCACCACCAATTGCGCCTTTTTCTTGTGTCGCAACCCATGCTTTGTAGTCTTGTTCTTTTTTAAAGTGCATTGTTTTCTCCAAGTTAAAATGCTGGGGCTGGGAATTTTGGCATTTTTGGTAGTTTGCCTTTTCGCAACTGTGCCAAGGCAGCTAATGTCGCAATTGCTGCAGTTGCCCATTCAGTCACTGTGGATTTTTTACCATCATCATCACCACAACCACATTCATCAGGGTCGAGCACTTTTAACTTACTGTAGTCGCCTGCTATTTGCTCATAAGCCTTTTCTTGCTCAGGACCAAAAACATCCGTACCAAACTTAATTTCCACCACATGTTTAATATTGTCTTGGGTTGGAGGTGCATTGGGGTCTTTAACAATAACCAAATCAGGACGACGAGTCATTCCCTCCCCTTTCTCATATTCATAACCCTTATCCTTTAACCAATTTTTTTTAATCCATCCCCAAACATATTTATGCCCTTTGGTGAGTATATTTTTATCCATGATCGGTTCAGGAGGGTCTGTATGCATATCATAAGTGATTTCGGGTTTATATGGACTTTGATTAAACATCATTTCATCCATTTCTTTTAATCGCTCAGAAACACATGATTGATAAAGGTTATTTTGCTTTTTCCCTTTGTTTGGATTGTAGTTACAATAACAAATGGCACTGCAAAGAATTTCTTTGTCTTTGGGATCAAGTGCCGTACTGTCAATTGCAACAACTTTAATTGTTGGATTTTGTGTTGGTGTAGTTGTTAATACTCCTTGTGGTTTTCCCTGATCAGCCATTGTCTAACTCATCCACTAAATTGAGATGAATTTCTTCCTCAGACGGGGTATAAATCCAATCAGTATAGCCTTGCGTATCACTTGCATAAATGGTACTGGTACCATCTCCCATGGTTACACGGACTCTACGGTTGGCGATCGGTTCACCAGTATTTTGGTCAACAAGCTGAAAACGACCTGAATGGTCTTGTGGTGGCGGTATTGTTTCTTCACCCTCATCGTTTGGATTACCCATCAGTTGGGAACCAAAAGGTGAACTGGCTTCAACAACCACTTGAAATGAACTTGGCAATAATTTCGCACCACATGCGGTTTTCATTCCCGCCAAAGCAACCTGACTATTATCAGGAAGAATAAAATGAGGCGCACCTTCTGCGATTGGAAAAATGCCTTTACATTTAGGACAAGCAACCATATAGCCTTTAGCAGCCATACCGATTCCATTGACTAAGGTCGATGCATTGCTTTGAATCACGACACCACCATGATCGGTTTTACAACCTTGGATAATAACAGCTTGAGTCATAATTATTCTCTTATTTTATTTAGTAAAATTTAATAAAAATGTTTATATAAAAATAAATAAACCGCTCAAATATACCTTAATTATATGCAAGTAACAAATTTTCAAACTAGAAACCTAGCCAGCTATTCATTTCATATTAGGAATTAAAAATAAAAAGCTCATTCTAGATTGGATTAAAAAATAGGAATAAGGTAAAACAAAAAATTATTTTATATTAAAATTCAATTAATTAATTTCATGAAAATATATGTGATTATCTTTCACAATAGACTTAATCACTACATTTTTTCAATTATAGATTTATCCACTCTCTAAAGTATATAACTGATCATAGATACATATTATATACTTTAAATATATTTTGAGAATTTAATTTACCTATCTATTATTAAGTAAAAATTGACGTATTTGTCGATTCAACGGTGCTGAATAATACTTTTCGATTGCCCAACTCAATATAAAAACACCTATAAAATAAATGGGCAATAGCATCAATTTTTCAACAGGTAAAGTTTCTTTGGGAAGATAAAAAACTTTAAACATACCTAGAATAATCAGATGAAATAAATACATCTCATAACTACGCTGCCCTATCCACTCCATAGCTTTGGAGAGGATAGAGGATGGTTCAGCCTGCGGATGTTGAGCAAAACAGAAAATTAAAATTGCAGACAATAACGCAAAAATAGACACTCCCCATGTACTGACCTCTTTGATCGGGGCATAAAGGTACAGAATAATCATCAAAATACAAACCACAGGTACAATGATTTTTGGAATATCAAGCGTTGTCCCTACCTTTTGAACAAGCAATGCAGTCAAACAGCCGATTGCAATGCCATCAAAACTTGAAAAATAGTGATATAAGTACGCTCCACTTTCCTCTGCAAAGTGTAAAGAACGAAAGTAAGTTGCATAACAGATAATAGCCAACAACAATGCAATAAAACCTTTCCCCCGCCCTAAAACCAAACAGAGTATTGGAAAGGCTAAATAAAACACCTCTTCAACCGACAATGACCATAAAACCCCAAGTGCATAATTCACCCAGCCATTTTCAATGATCAATATATTCATCCAAAAGGTAAAAGCAGAAAATACAGTAAGTCCATAAGAAACTTCGATATCATTTGGAGCCTGATTCATAAAGGGTTTAAGTCCCATTGCTCCGAATATCGTGACCATGGCAACAAGTAGAACCAAGCAAGGCATAATTCGCGCAATACGGCGAACATAAAAGTCTTTAACTCTGATATGCCCTAACGAACCACTTCTTTGTAAGGCGTGCTGGGTAATCAAAAAACCTGAAATAACGAAAAACATCGTCACTCCGTAATTACCATTACGCGCAATCAAATTGTTCAGGCTTTCACCAAAAATTTCTACACCTAAAAATGTGTCGTGTAATTTATAAGGAATATTAAAATGATGAATCAGCACCAATAAAATTGAGATGCCACGTAATACATCAATCTTGTAATTGCGCATAGATATTATTGTCTACCCAAATTGGTGCTATTAAACGTGTTTTTTATTTTTATTTCAGTATTTTATTTTGAACAATTTGTTAATGCATTGATGATCTAAAAACACTTCAATCAAGATGCGATTAACTAGATAAAATGTCTAAGAAATGAAGCCAATCAGAAAATATACAGGAGATGACCGAAAACCATCTCCTGATCAGTTGAAGATATCCAACATCAGCCTTGTTGATGACTACGCTTTTTCATACGCGGTTTATACATTAACTGATAAGTGACTGCTAAAATGATCACCCATAACGGACTGATGATGAGCGCTTTTAAAGTATCAGGCTCCAAGCTGAGAATCACCAATGTAAATGCAAGAAAAATCAATACAATATATGACATCCATACGCCACCTGGCATTTTAAAGTTCGATTTTGCATGAAGCTCTGGGCGTAACTTACGATAGCGTATATAACATACCATGATGATGCTCCAGATGCTGATGAACAAAATCACACACAAAGAGCTTGCGAGTGTAAATGCTTCGACAGTATTCGGTACAAAATACTGTAAGGCTGCACCCGCCATAATGAAACCACAAGAAAACAACAGTCCTTTTGCAGGCACAGCACGCTTTGACAGCTCAGCTAACTTTTCAGGTGCTTGACCTTCTTTGGCTAAACCAAAGAGCATGCGACTGGTTGAAAACACACCACTGTTCATTGATGACATCACAGAAGATAATACCACCAGATTCATAATGATGGCTGCTCCGCCAATACCTGCATGCATAAATAACGATACGAAAGGACTCTGGTCTGCGGGAATTTCTGTCCACGGTGTTACAGACATCACAATAAACAATGCCAACACATAGAACAAAATAATCCGTGTAGGAATGGCATTGACCGCTTTAGGTAAGTTCTTTTCTGGATCTTTGGTTTCAGCTGCCATCGTACCAATCAGCTCAACCCCCACAAAAGCAAATAACGCGATTTGGAAGCCTGCTAAAAAGCCACTGCCACCTTTCGGGAACATCCCCCCATATGACCAAACATTGCTAAAACTTGCAACTGAACCACTTGGTGCTTGAAAATGGCTGAATACCATATAACCACCAATGAGAATCAAGCCAAGAATGGCCAGAATTTTGATCAATGCAAACCAAAATTCAATTTCACCAAACAATTTTACCGTGAGCAGGTTAATTCCAAGCACCAAAAGCACACAACCTGCACTAATCAGGGCTTGTCCCATGGGCGTAAAGGCAACCCCATCGGGTAACCAAAAATTCAAATAATTAATAATTGCAGCTAAATCAGCAATGCCGACCAAAATCCAACCCAGCCAATAAGACCAGCCGATGTAATACCCAGCACCAGGACCGATTAAGTCATGAGCCATGTCGATAAATGATTTGTAATGCAGATTGGAAAGTAGAATTTCGCCTAATGCACGCATCAAGAAGAAAAACATGGCACCAATAATCATATAGATGATTAAAATCGAGGGACCTGCTAGAGAAATTGTTTTCCCAGATCCCATAAATAAACCTGTACCAATCGCACCGCCAATGGCAATTAATTGCAAATGACGATTTGATAATTTCCGTTGCAGCTCATGTGGCGACGATGGTGCGTCATCTGTATGGCTTGAAGTTGTCATAAAAATATCCTTTTTGACAATTTTTTGGAGGTAAAACTTGCTTGTGGCAACAGAACATTCCCGTTCTGTTTTGTTTTACCCAACTTGAGCCAAAGCACATGGTTTACATGTGCTTTGGTTTTGTTTCCAAATAAGTACGATTTAATTCATGCAGTGATCAATGCATAGACATTAAAAAGCTTATTTCTGTGCAGCCGTGACCGCAATTTCAATCAACCAATCTGGATTTACCATATCTGCTTGAATTGTGGCACGAGAAGGTGCAACACAGCCTTTTAACCAATCTACCCAAATAGCATTGAATGTTGGAAAGTCAGATAAATTCTTAATGTAGACATTTGCCGACAGTAGACGTGATTTATCCGTATTGGCTTCAAGTAACAGTTGATCGATGGTTGCCAGAATATCTTTGGTTTGACCTGTAATATCAAGTTGCGTATTTTTAGGCACTTGACCAGATAAATAAACCACTTTATTAAAAATTGTGACTGCACTCATCACGTCATTACTGTTCAGTTTCTGGATATCTGCATGTTGAAGATTATTTGACATCTGTATTTCCTTATTTCGAAATTTTGAAATTTACCCGTGCAGTGACACCGCACATGAGTTCATAACCGACTGTGCCAGAACTTGCGGCAACATCATCGATTGCAAGTACAGTACCATCGGAAGATTGTCCCCATAGCACCACTTCACTGCCAATATCAGCATCAGCAATATGAGTTAAATCAACTGCAAGCATGTCCATACTGACTCGACCAATGGTTTTTGTAAGTACAGAATTGACCAATACAGGTGCATCCATAGAGATACGCTGATAACCATCGGCATAACCACATGCAACAATACCGATTTTCATGGCATGGGGTGCTGTGAATTTTGAACCATAACCTACTGTTTCATTTGCCTGTAAATCTTGAACTGCGATAATTTCACTGCGCAAACTCATGCTTGGTTTAAGATTCCAATCCTGGATTGAATGGCTAGGATAGTCAGGTGAGCTACCATACAGCATAATCCCGCTACGAATATAATCTGAATGTAAGTCTTGTGAATGTCTCAGGATGGCTGCGCTATTTGAGACAGAGCGGTCACCTGCTAAATCGTGAATGGTATCTTCAAAAACACGTTGTTGATATTCAATTCCTGATTTTCCTAAACGCTCACCATCGGCATCAGAAAAATGCATCATATGGGTAATGGACTTAACAGCTGGACACTGTTGCAATCTTTGCCACATCGTACGATAAGCATCTGGCTTAAATCCCAGACGATTCATACCCGTATTCATTTTTAAAAATACATCGAATTTAGCCTGTGATTGGTCTGATTGAGCCTGAAACTGTTCCAACCAATTGATTTGTGCAATATGATGCAGACTAAAACTTAATTGATATTCTTTACAGTCCAACAAATCTTGCGCTGAAAAAATACCTTCTAAAAGTAAAATTGGACCTGTCCAGCCTAATTTTCTTAATCTTTTTGCTTCATCAATATCCAATAAAGCAAAACCATCTGCGGATTTAAATGCTTCATAGACACGTTCAATTCCATGCCCATATGCATTGGCTTTGACCACTGCAAAAACTTTACTTTGAGGCATAAATTGACGAGCAACATTTAAATTATGCTGCAAGGCATCATGATGAATGACAGCAGTAATTGGTCTAGGCATGTTATTCGTCCCTGAATACGAATGTACAATTAAAGCGTTTATCTCTAAACGCTTTAATGCAATGTGAATGATAAAAATGAATACAGTTTTTAAGCTGCGTGAGGATAACGCTGAATAGATAGACCTTCTGTACTAATGTCAGTTTGATGATTCAATACAAGATCACTGATCAATTTTCCTGAACCACATGCCATAGTCCAACCTAATGTACCGTGACCTGTATTTAAGAATAAGTTTTTAAAACGTGTTGCGCCAATAATTGGCGTACTGTCTGGCGTCATTGGGCGTAGACCTGTCCAGAACGATGCTTGTGCCAAATCGCCGCCTGGGAATAAGTCTTGAGTGACCATTTCTAGCGTGCCGCGACGGTCAGCATTTAAACCATGGTTAAAACCACTCAACTCAGCCATTCCACCCACACGAATACGTTGGTCAAAACGCGTGATCGCAATTTTATAGGTCTCATCCAAAACTGTAGACTGCGGTGCAAATGCAGGATCAACAATTGGAATAGTTAATGAATAGCCTTTTACAGGATAAACGGGTAAATTCAATTCAAGTGGTTTCAAGAAATCACGTGAATAACTACCGAATGCCAATACATAACGATCAGCTGTCAGCACTTGACCATTGACAAGCACACCTTTGATTTCATCCCCTTCAACCACAAGTTTTTCAACATTTTGATTAAATTTAAAATCCACACCCAGATCTTTGGCTAAGTTGGCTAAGGCATTGGTAAATAGATAGCAATCACCAGTTTCATCATTTGGCAAATGCAAACCACCCACCAATTTATCTTTCGCATGTTCAAGCGCAGGTTCAACTTTAGCGAGATCATCTTTAAGCAACAACTCATGCGGAACGCCACACTCTTTCAGTACAGCAATATCGCGTTGAACCATCTCTAATTGTGCTTCATTACGGAAGACTTGCAGGGTACCTTTTGAACGGTTTTCGTATTGAATACCTGTATCTTTACGAAGTTCTCTTAAACAGTCACGGCTGTATTCTGCAACACGCGTCATACGTTCTTTGTTGATGGCATAGCTTTCTGAATTACAGTTTTTAAGCATTTGCGCCATCCACTGTAATTGCCACATACTGCCATCGATATTGATTGCGAGTGGAGCATGATGTTGAAACATCCACTTCACTGCTTTAAATGGAATACCCGGTGCAGCCCACGGCGTAGAGTATCCAGGAGAAATTTGACCTGCATTGCCAAAACTGGTTTCTTCAGCTGGACCCGCTTGGCGATCTAAAACTGTAACTTGTGCTCCTTGCTGCGCGAGGTAATATGCACTTGCTACACCAATCACACCACTACCCAATACGATTACACGCATTTCTTATCCTTTACGCATTTACTAGTTTATTTCACTAGTATATTTTTGGTTCAATAGTTTATTTCACTATTTTTGATGTTAAAATTTAGGTGTTTTAATTTTTTGTCGTGAAAATTGACTAAAAAAAGGAAATTATTGATGCGTAAATTAGACCGTATAGATCGAATGATTTTAGAAATTCTTCAGAATGAAGGTCGCATTGCCATCAGTGAATTGGCTTCGCGCGTCAGTTTGTCGACAACACCCTGTTCTGAGCGAGTGAAACGTTTGGAACGTGATGGCATCATCATGGGCTATCATGCACGCCTTAACCCCAAGCATCTTGACCGTAACCTATTGGTTTTTCTTGAAATTAGTCTCTCTGCAAAATCTGGTGACGTTTTTGAACAAGTGGCGAAAGATTTAATGGAAATACCGGAGGTGCAAGAATGCCATCTCATTTCTGGGGACTTTGATTATCTGGTCAAAGCCCGTCTAAAAGAAATGAGTGCTTATCGCCGTCTACTGGGTGACTTACTTAAAAAACTCCCCTCTTCCGCATCATCACATAGTTATATTGTGATGGAAGAAATCAAAGAATCACTGTACCTTGATGTCAAATAAATAAATTAACCTGAGTTCGATAAAAATTCTTGATGAAATATGATACTCGGAAACGTCATCCACAACTGTTTGAGGCAGGACTACTTCTATAAAGTATTGTTTCTGCAACTGATTAAAGATGTTGCTGGTCGTTGACGAATTTTGCGGTGAGCAGCGATACCGCTGCGCAAGATGGTTGCCCTTGCGGAGCTTCGCTCCTCATGCCAAAAAAAGTATGGCGAGCCGCAGGCTGATCCTGAAATTGGGTAAAAACTCAGCACCCCCTGAAAAATATTTATTTTTCAATGAATTGAAGAAATGATTGCATCGAAATCATGCTAGATTATTTTAACAACTTACAAGGATTCACTTAATTTAGCTCGTCAACATGGAACGCATCAAACAAAATCGAGCAGTTCGGCAAAACTTTTGATCCTAGCCTTTGGCTGAGCGAGATCCAACTCCTGCTGACTTCCATAGCCATATTCAACAGCAATCGTTTCGATACCGTTTTTGCGAGCACCCAAAATATCATGTTCTCGATCTCCGACCATTAAACATTGTTCTGGATTGAGCTGTTCTTTATCTAAAATATACGCAATCAATTCAGCTTTATTGGTTCGCTCACCATTGAGTTCACTTCCATAAGGATAGTCAAAATAGTTCAATAAATCGAAATGATCTAAAATTTGACGCGCATACACTTCAGGTTTTGCTGTCGCTAAAAACAGTCGATAACCTTTATCTTTTAATGTGGCTAAGGTCTGAGCAACATCCTCAAATACATGATTTTCAAATAGCCCAGTAACAGCAAAACGCTCTCTATACCCCAGTAAAGCTTGCTCAGCCAATACATCATTTGCTTCAACATTCAGCAATTTTGCTAGGGATGCCTTTAGCGGTGGACCAATAATCCAATCAATGTTTTCAGATTCAGGAATAGGATGCCCAACTTTTGCAAGGCCATATCGTGCAGATGTGGTAATCCCTACCTTTGGGTCAGTGAGTGTTCCATCCAAATCAATTAAAATATTCTTTATCATGGTCCAATCCTTTAAATCTGCATTTCAAACAATTATCAAATTACTATCGAGTGTTCTCTCAAAGTTGCCTATACTAACGCAAATTTGAGAATTAAGGACATCATCGTGCGCCCTACTGTACTTTGTTTTTCAGGTCTAGACCCTTCAGGTGGAGCTGGCTTACAAGCTGATATTGAGGCAATTGGTCAAAGTGGTGCGCATGCGGCAATTGCTTGTACAGCATTAACCATTCAAAACTCTCAACAAGTCTTTGGTTTTGAAGCAACCTCAAAACAACTCTTAATTGCTCAAGCCAATGCTGTTGTTGGCGACTTACCGATTAAAACGGTAAAGTCTGGGATGCTAGGGACGACAGATAATATTGCAGCTTTGGCTGAATTTTTACGAGAACATCCAGACTACCTCTATGTGCTTGATCCTGTTTTAGTGGCGAATAGTGGTGGTT
This sequence comes from Acinetobacter sp. Res13-Abat-PEC15-P4-01, assembly GCF_015676285.1. NCBI lineage: Bacteria > Pseudomonadati > Pseudomonadota > Gammaproteobacteria > Moraxellales > Moraxellaceae > Acinetobacter > Acinetobacter sp. Res13-Abat-PEC15-P4-01. The sequence continues at coordinate 29,888 of NZ_JADAIN010000011.1, forward strand.
CTCTAGGTAATCAAGAAACCTTGGTTAAAGCCTTTGTTGAACTGATTCCTTTAGCAACTGTCATTACCCCAAACACAGTTGAATTACGCGCCTTAACGGGTGAAGATGATTTAGAACAGGCAACCCAGAAACTCTTTGAAATGGGGGCAAAAGCCGTTTTGGTCAAAGGTGGACATGAAGATACCCCTGACTATATTCGCAATGCTCTATATGTAAATGGTGAAATGATTGCAGAATCAAAATGTCCGCGTTTAGCAGGTGAATATCATGGCTCAGGTTGCTCACTTGCGAGCTTTATCGCTGGGCGCTTGGCACTGGGTGATCAACTTAAAATTTCGGTACAACACGCTGAAACATGGTTATTTGGCGTATTGAAAAATGCGGAAATGCCTGTTGAAGGCGGGCAAAAAATTCCTAAACGTTTTTAAAACCTAAATGGCATGTCCAAAATTTTATCCTTGCTTTTTTAAAGGTGAAGTTTTGGACATACATAGAAAATAAAGAGAATAACAATGATTAAAAAATACTGGTTCATCTTGGTGGGTAGCACAATTTTCAGCCCATTCACGTTTGCCTTCCCTCAACAACAGACGGTTACAGGCAATTTAAGCTACACTGTAAATGGGCAAAAAACCCACTTTTTATTTAAAAATGGTGATGAAGAATCAGGGCAACTCACCATTAAAACTGCATCAAAACAGCAAACTTTTCCGCTTCAAGAATTGCCTTATCAACGTTCCTATCAAATCTATTTTAATGATTATAATTTTGATGGATATACAGATATCGCTGTGTCTGCTCCAGATATGGGCATGGGCGTTTATGCAGTCTTTGATATTTTTCTTTATCAGCCCAAAAGCAAAGGCTATCAGGCATTAGATCAAAGTAAAATTGATTTTAGCCATGCCCAATGTTCTCTATTGGCAGATCTCAAGCTGATTCCTCAGAAAAAACAAATGACCAGTTCATGTCGAGGTGGCGCAAAATGGTGGGTTGATACTTTTCAATTTAAACATGGGCAATGGCGATGGTTAAAATCCAAGGCAGAGGATGAGTGATTTTATCATCATCCTTAAAGTTGAGTTTTTTATCAAACTTTTGGATTTGTACAGAACTGCACGCTTAATAAAATGCACCAATCCTTTACGATTTGATCAAAGCCCTTTTAAACATGAACAGCCAATATTATTGAATACTCATAATCTTCAACTTTCAGTAAATTTATCCTTAAGGTTCTGTACATGTTGGCGATTGGTTTGCCACGATTTTTCTAAGATTTCTTTTTCTAAACGATATTGTATACGTTTTAATTTCATAGGAGGAATGGTGCTTTGATTAAATTGTTTTACATAGTCAATCCAACCAGCTCCACGAAAAACATTGCTTGGCATTGTTGTTTTAAATTCACAATCAGGCATAAAGACAATCACCGAATGAATTTGATCCGCATCGACAATATCAGCTAATACATATTCTAAAACTTTTTGATTTTTATAATTTTGATGTAGGGGATTTTGAAATTTATAGGTTTTTTTAAAAATTTTTTGTGTCCAGTTCTTTTGTCGCTCACTGCCAAATATCCATCCTTTATAGTTCTTTGTTTCTATCACAAAAATCCCAAAAGGACTTAATAGAATGTGGTCAATTTGAGTCGTCTGATTTTGCTCATCGAGCAAAGTGCAATCATTTAATAAGCTATAATTTTGCTTGTCCAAGTAGAGTTTTACATGCGCACTGACTGCAAACTCGCCTAGTTTCCCTTTTAAAAATGGTTTAAAAAATTTAATAAGTGTAATAACAATTAAAACTAAGACAAGCCACCAAAAAGTGGATAGCAATGGAATAAAAATTTGGTTCATCATTTTTAAATTTTAATCTTTATAAAGAATACTCTAAGTGTATGAGCGTTTCTCAATTTTTAAAAGAATATCCTTATTTTCCAAACCTCCGGCAAAACCCACCAATTTACCATTTGCACCCACCACACGATGACATGGCGCAATGATAGAAATTGGATTTTTACCATTCGCAGCGCCGACTGCACGAACAGCTTCCACATTGCCAATCTGTTCAGCTATTTGCTTATAACTCCGTGTTTCACCAAATGGTATCGTGAGTAGAGCTTGCCAGACTTTTTGCTGAAAATCTGTTCCAGCAAAATCTAGGGCTAAATCAAATTGGGTTCGCTGTCCTTGAAAATATTCGTTCAATTGCTTCTGTGTTTCCAACAAAATTGGATGATTTTTATTTTCGATCAATTGTGCTAAACGGACACGTTTAGGATTTTCATTTTCCCAAAGTACTGCAACCAATGCTTGATCATGCGCAACGAGTTTTAATATTCCCACTGGCGAATTCATTTCCATAAATGAAAGCTGCATCAATTGACTCACTGTTGCTGATATATGTTTCCCCAGATTAACTTAGCTTGAAGATAATTTCATCAAGACTAAACCAGAAATAATCAGTACAGCTGCCAGCATTCGCATGGCAGAGGCGGGTTCACCTAAAAAGAAAATACCGACAGCAAATGAACCCACAGCACCAATTCCTGTCCAAACCGTATACGCTGTACCAAGCGGTAAACTTTTCATTGCATAGGATAATAAGGCAAAACTTGCGATCATAAAGACAAGGGTTAAAGCACTAGGAATCAGTTGACTAAAACCATCTGAAACCTTCATAAAATATGCCCAAACCACCTCAAATAAACCTGCAACAGCCAATAACACCCATGCCATTCGATATTCACCACTTTCTATATTTTATTAGATAATATGATTACACAAAAAAGTGCCAGCCCTGCACGGAATGGCACTTCAATTTTTCAATTAACTTGATGAAAGCTTCATCAGCACTAGACCAGAAATAATCAGTACAGCCGCCAACATTCGCATTGCTGTTGCAGGTTCACCCAGAATAAAGATTCCCACTAGGAATGAACCAATCGCACCAATTCCTGTCCAGATGGTATAAGCTGTTCCCAACGGTAGGGTACGCATAGCATATGCCAGTAGACCGAAACTTAAAATCATGAAAAATAAGGTAATAATGCTCGGTGTCAGTTTTGTAAATCCTTCAGACATTTTCATGGTATATGCCCAAACGATTTCAAAGATACCTGCAAAGACGAGAACAATCCAAGCCATGACCAGCTCCAAATTTAAATTAGAATCAGGTCGTCCTGACGATTTTTCTCAAATTGAGGGAGGTCGTTCCTCCTAAAGAATCATAATTATATCAACTCATCTGGCTAAATTTATTAAAATTTACAAAATTTGACCTTATTTACATTTGAATGGTACTTTTTCGTCAAGCTTACTTTATGATCATTCACAGTCATTATAAAAGCGGAGTAAATACGCCATGAAACATGATTATTGGGGTGAAATCCATCCAAGTTGGGCAGGATTTAGTTCAGAAACTTTTTTTTCACATGCTTTTTTCAACCAACATGCAGATCGAGAAATATTTTTGGGAGAAGAGTTTGATGAAGAAGGCAATGAAATAGAACAAGAACCTGATCAAGAACAACTCAGTGCATTCGCCCGAACCTACCAAAAATTCCTGCAAAATTTTGACCAACACCTCAAAACAATACAACAATATGCTTTTGAACGTTATCAAAAACTTTATGCACATCACTATGAAAATCCTGAAAAATCAGGAGAAGCCGCTTTAAATATCCATGATGTCGAGGCGCATAATTCCTATATTCAAACCATGTTAAATTTACGAGTCAGCTCTCCAGACACACTAAGGCTATGCATTCACTATGATTTGGATACTGAGCACGGAATGGAGTTTAAGTTCGTCAATGACCAGCTCGAAAGTGTGGCAGGTATCGCTGAAACATAAAAGGTCACCTCCTCAAAAGTGACCTTTTTATTTAATTTTAAAAATAAACGATTAGAACCTTAAGCGCAGCCCTGCACCATATAACCAACCGTTTTCTGAATCAGTTGCGGTTTGCCATTGCGTTTCTTTATTGCCTTTAGAGTAGGTATAGGCAACACTGACATAGGGCATGACTTTTTTGGTGATTTCATAGCGTGTTTCTAAACCTGTTGTCATACTGTTTAGACCTGATTTTTTGGCATAGCGAGAGTCATCACTAAACACAACATTCAGATCCAGATAAGGTTTTAAAATCAGTTTTTGAGTTAACAGTAAATCTCGTTCGGTTTCCAAACTAAATGCCACTCTGCTGTCTTGACCGACATAAAGATAAGCATCCGTTTCAAAGAAATACTGCGCCAAACCATGCAGACCGAATGCAGCATCCACACGTTCTTGATCGGTTTCTCGTTCAGGATTATCACTATAACGCACACCCGCTTGGACATCCCAAAATGCTGCGATATTCCGACTGTACAATGCACTCAGATCATATTCAGCTTTGCTTGATTCGGCTTTACTCGAACTTCCTTTAACAAACAGTTTATTTTCATCAGTTCCCACTCTGAGTTCGAATGAAGAATCCAGAGTACCTTTACCCTCCTCATCCAACATCCAGGCATTGTCGATGGTGACCCGTTGATAAACTTGTCCGCCATGCTCCTTTCGATGGTCATGTGTATCATGGGATGAACGAGTATTTGCTGATGCATTGCTCTGATCTGCATCCATTTGATGTTGAGAATGATCAACTGTCTGGTCAGCATTTTCCACTGCGTTCATTTTGGAGTGATCCATGGAGGAATTGCGCATCGTCATGCTTGATTCAGTGGCTGCATTGGTTCCAGCTTGCAGCTGATGACCTTCATGGGCGATTGCTAAACCACTGACTGACAACAATGAAATACTTAAAACTGATTTTGAAAAAAGATTAATGATTCGCATGTTCGCCTCCTTTCACTTCAGTTTTCTGATTTGTTTTTGTTGCTTGAATGGGTTGTGTTGACACTTTGCCATCACTGACATTTGCCACAATCAACTTATTCATCATGCCTGAGCTCATGTGATACAACAGATGACAGTGGATTGCCCATTCACCCAACTCATCAGCAGTGAGCAATGCAGTTACTGTTTTACCCGGAGGTACAACAACAGTGTGTTTATTTGGCATATCTACTGGAGCTTGACCATTTTCCAACTGCATAAACATGCCATGCAAATGCATTGGATGCGCCATCATGCTGTCATTAATAAATTTAATACGAATGCGCTCACCGTATTTCACTTTAAGTGGTTCAGCCTCACTAAATTTTTTGCCGTTAATCGTCCAAACATAACGCTCCATGGTTCCGCCTAAACGGACCACCAGTTCGCTGGTCGCCTCACGCGTGTCTGGTTGTGGTGTAAGTGACTTTAAATCACTGTATTGAAGCGCTTTATCTCCTTGAGGGGTTGAGGCATTTGCCCATCCATAAACCACTTGGTCATTCTTGGACTTTATGGATGGGTCATGCTGAGAATGATCCATGCCCTGCATGCTGTCTGCACTCATCTTCGAGTGATCCATGCCCTGCATGCTGTCTGCACTCATCTTCGAGTGGTCCATACCCTGCATGCTGTCTGCACTCATCTTCGAATGATCCATGCCCTGCATGCTGTCTGCACTCATCTTCGAGTGGTCCATACCCTGCATGCTGTCTGCACTCATCTTCGAGTGGTCCATGCCCTGCATGCTGCTGTCTGCACTCATCTTCGAGTGATCCATGCCCTGCATACTCCCTCCTCCCATACTGGAGTGGTCCATTCCCATATCTTCCATGGTCAACAATGAACGTGGGCGAGCATCAGGCATATGAATTCCAGAGGTTTTAGGTGTTAATTCATTATGCAGTGTCCCTATTGCAAATCCTGAACGATCAATCGACTCAGCCTCAATTTGATAATGATTGTCTTTGGGTTCAACAATCACATCATAGGTTTCAGCCGTTCCAATACGGAATTCATCAACAGCAACAGGTTTTACTGGTTGCCCGTCTGCACTGACAACCGTCATTTTTAAATGAGGAATTCTGACATCAAAAAATGACATTGCTGATGCATTTACAAAGCGCAAACGTACTTTTTCGTTTGGCTTAAACATACCCGTCCAATTCTGCTCAGGAGTTTTCCCGTTGACCAAAAAAGTGTAGCCCGTCACATCAGACAGATCTGTTTTTAACATACGCATCTGATTCCACATTTTTCGATCAGACCACGTTGCTTTCAAACCATCTCGTTGCACTTGCTTCCATACATCAGAAAGCGTTTCTCGTCGGTTTTGGTAGTATTCCGCTGAAACTTTTAAATTGTTTTGAATTTGATCACTGGTTTGTTTATGAAAGTCCGACAACATGACCACATAATCACGCTCTGTTCGTTCATGCGCTGCCAGCGGCTTTCTATCTTTTGGATAAATGACCAAAGTGCCGTATAAACCATCTTGTTCCTGTCCTTTTGAATGCGCGTGATACCAATAGGTTCCACTCTGACGCACCTTGAATTTATATACATATTCTTCGTTGGGTTTAATTCCATTAAAACCATTAAAACCTGGAACTCCGTCCATAATTCCCGGAAGTAACAGACCATGCCAATGAACTGAGGAATCCTGATTTTTTAATTTATTGGTGACACGAATAACAGCATCATCCCCCTCTTCAAACTCAAGCAATGGAGCGGGAAACTGACCATTCACAGTAATACGTTTTAAGGGCTGGCCAATAACATTGACCATACCTTCATCAATCGTCAATCGATACTCTCTCACTGCCGCCATTCCCCATGTTGAGGAAAACAAACACAATGACACGAGCAGGCTTTTCGCCAAATGCTTTTGAACTAAATAAATAGACATAACTTAACCTAAATTTTAAAAATAACTTTACGGATACAAAGTTTCTAAAATCAGATTAAGCTTTGGGGGGGACGTAAGATTTCTTGCCAAAAACCCGCAAGATGTTGTGCTTGGTAGGTCGCTTGATAAGAAGCACTATTTTGATAATGATCAGGGGTGATCATTTTAGGGATATCACTATTAAACCAAATCACTGAAGATTGACATGAAAATAATGCACAATCCTGACATTCAGAATCTTGAATCGACTTGGAATGTCCTACTTGCGTATGACAATTTTGCAAGTTGTTAACGTGTTGATCGTGATTTATAGACTGATTATGATCATTGTTATATTTTTGCCTATCTATACAATGATTTTTTATCAGTTGTAGAGATGCTTTTTTCATCATTGCCTGATGCTGAGTTGAACTGAATGAAGACATCATTTGTTCATGCTGCATACTCATCTGCATGACTTTTGCAGAGGCAATAGACACACTGCTCCATCCTATGGCGAAAACCATAAGACAAACAAACCACAGTTGTTTGCAGAGTCGTCTAAACAAAAGCAGAACCTTGTCAGCCCATGATGAATTTAAAGCATAGCCAAAAATCTCATTTTTGGCAAATATCCTACATTCAAACAAAGATAAATATGGATTGGATAAATCTTCGGCACACTATTTTTATACAATGTACGATCATTGACCGCATAAACAAATCGCAGTTTCAATAAAAAAAAGAGCCCATATGAACTCTTTTTAAACGATTCCAGATGAACAACTAAGCAATTGACAACAAACTGTTTAATCTATACCCAGCTTATCCATATGCTTATCAACATAGTTATCCATATAGTTAATCACAACTTTATCCACAGGGTGTCGTCAACTTTTGTAGCAAACTTTTTAAGCTGAGACCTGTCCGACTTTGGCTAGTTCAGTTCGCATTTCATTGATTACCGCTTGATAGTCCGGTTTTCCAAAAATCGCTGAACCTGCCACAAACATATCTGCACCAGCCTCCGCAATTTCACGAATATTGGCAGGTCCAACACCACCGTCAATTTCTAGACGAATGTCACGACCTGAAGCATCAATAATTTTACGTGCCTCACGCAGTTTTTCTAAAGTCTTTGGAATAAATTTTTGACCACCAAAACCTGGGTTGACACTCATCAATAATACTTGATCCACTTTTTCCAATACATAATCCAGATAATGCAATGGTGTTGCAGGATTAAACACCAGACCTGCTTTTGCACCACCATCCTTAATCAGTTGTAATGAACGATCGATATGATGTGTTGCCTCAGGGTGGAAGGTAATAATATCCGCCCCTGCCTCAAGAAAGTCACCAATCATACGATCAACAGGAGAAACCATGAGATGCACGTCAATTGGTGCTTTGATGCCATATTTTTTTAATGCCTTACACACCCCAGCGCCAAAAGTTAAGTTCGGAACATAATGGTTATCCATCACATCAAAATGGACAACATCTGCGCCTGCAGTCAATACATTTTCAACTTCTTCACCTAAACGGGCAAAATCAGCAGATAGAATTGAAGGAGCAATCAGAAATGGCTTGGACATGAAACAACCTGGCAGATATAAAAATTTTATCTATTATAACAAACTAAACTTACAAAGTTGCTTTAAAAGTAGACAGCTTCAACCCAGTTCACTCTTTATAAAATAATTCCAATCAATACTATTGATGAATCCTTTACAAATTTATTCCATCTAAAAATGATCTGCAAAATTACAATGCGTTCCTGATCGAGTTTTGCATACCCCGTAAAATGCAAGGGCTTTAAAAAGCCCTTGATCAAATCAACAATTATCTAAAAATAAAAGATCATTTTGACTGTTCATGTTTTACCTGCTGTTTTTTCTCAAAATCACGAACCATTTGAATACGTTCTTCAGTTGCAGGATGCGAAGACAAAGCATCCAGAATTGCTAAAGACTGATTTTTATCCGACTCTTTTTGAGATGAAGGCGAACTAGAAGATGCCTTTTTATCCGCATTTGCAGTTTGATTCGCATCGCCGGCTTTATCTGAATCTTCCGTTTCATCACTTAAACGTTGCAAGAAATTAGCAAAATGTGAGACTTCAATCCCCTTTCGATCCATCAGTTCTAGAGCATACAGATCAGCTTCAGATTCAAACTTACGTGAATAGTTCGCACCAATCATTGCTGCAGGTAATGAGGTAAATAAATCTGAGCTATCGCCCGTCATGGCAATATACAACACACTCAACCCCAAACTGGTTAAACCTTGTTGCAAGCTGTGACGCTGAATTAAATGACCTTGCTCGTGCGCCAAAACCCCTAAAATTTCCTGATCGCTATGTGCCATTTCGATCAGTTCATCCGTGATAATGATGGTATTGTTTGGCAATGCCACTGCATTTGCCCCCAAACGCCCTCCTTCACGAAAAACCAATTTGGCAGGTTTACCTTCAGCTACAGTATTTAAATATTGCTTGGAAATTAAATCCCTCTGACCTTGAGCCAATTGACTGGGCGCTGTCCAATTATTTAAAACATAGGTTTCGGCTTCATCCCCTAATTTCTTCAAGCTATTTTCGGGCAATTGAAAAGCCACATAATGTGAAGCAGCGGGAACCCCCCATTTGACTAAGGCAATCACAAAAGCAACCACAAAAATCACGCTAAAAATGATCAAGCTTGGTGAACGTTCTAATTTCCAGATTGAATGCTGAACTTTTTTGGTTCCATAATTAAACCATTCAGGTAATGCACCACGAAACTCAATCCGTGCATCATCTTTCAACTCAATCACAGGATGTAATTGCCCAAGCGCACCAATCAATGCCATATCTGTATATTGATAGCGACGATGTTGCTCTAGACGATCGCCATAGCGAATCAGAACTTCAGACTCAGATTGAGCTGAAATCTGTGCCGGGTGCGGTTTAGATACCACACCATCATAGAAAATAATATCTACTGGTTGTGACATAGACTATTCAACTCATACCCTTATAAAGAAACATCAATGTCAAAAATATCACTGATTTCTTCTGCTAAAGCACTTTGTTCCTGCTGCGCCAGATTCATCATTTGATCTGGATCATCATGCAAAATTAAGCTCATCGACTCAACCTGATATTTGTGAATACGAATTGCTGCCCAAGCTGACATTAAACCTATGCTTAAAATTTTAACGATCCAGTTTGAGGCAATAATCCATGCATAACGCCATTGATTACACTCTGTTTTAAACTGGCTATTACCAACCGTTGTATTGTTCCATGTGGTAATAAAAAGACGTGCAGCGATTAATGGATAAATAAATAATCCAACCACTGCATACATGATAAATATCCCGGTCACAAAAAAGCTTGGCGAGAACCCGGCAACAGTACCAATGATGCCGAAATAAACCACTGAAAAGGCAATGATCACACCAATCGACATAAAAATCGGCACATATACAGCTGCCATGTATGCAGACCAATCGGCATTTAATTTAAAGTTTAACTGCCCTGCATATAAATGATTCAGATAATATTTTTTATATAGCCATATCGCTACAGGCGAAAAGATACCCAAGGTAAAAATATATACCAATATACTCAAGAAAAAGACTTTATAAGACTCTTTCGTGGTTCCTGCAAAATAGAATCGGCTGTTTCCAAATTTACTGTTTCGTGCAGTAAAACGCATCGTTGCACGAATCAACCACGGAACCGCTGCATATAACACAACCAACCCAACCACAGTCGCAATCATTGAATACCGTGATGAAATGGAAAATGCGGCATAAATACCCAGTGCTATCAAACGCCCAATTAAAATTTTGGTTGGGATACCGGTAAAATCAAAACGGCGCTTAAAAAATTCCGTGTTCCCATAAAAATAACGTAAGCGACGGACCTTTGCCCAAGGTGCATACAAGCTTAAAGTCACAATGGTCAATAGGATATTGACAATCCAGATTCCAAAATACTCCATTGCATCACCATGAAACTTAAAGCGATGAACTTTAGGATATTGTAAATCTGTAGATTGCGGAATACTCGGCGGTGTAATGTGCTGATCCACACTCAAATGATCAGGAAATGGGGGTGGAATTTGATCTTGCATATTATTCTCTTTATTCAAATTATGATGATGAACTCAAAGTTTTCATAATAAAAAATTTCAGTGTCAGTGTATATTTTTTCTAAACTGAAAGAAATAGAGTAAAAGCAAACAATAATTTACTTTTACTCAGCATCAATTTGCTATTTTAATATTTTGGAATAAATCACATTCTACTTTTGCAATTGTAAAGCGTGGAACTGCAAATGATCATCCATAAAACTTTGGATAAAATAATATCCATGATCATAGCCTTGGTGAAATCGGAGGCTGATTTTTTGCCCAACAGCATTACACGCCTGCTGGAATTTTTCGGGATTCAATTGACTATAAAACTGGTCTTTTAAGCCTTGGTCGATCAAGACCTCATCAAAAAGTGCCCCCTTGCTAAGCAACAGTTGCGTTGCATCATGTTGCAGCCATACTGATGGGTTATCTCCTAAATAATGGGAAAAAGCTTTTTCTCCCCAAGGACATTCACTTGGTGCGCAAATTGGCGCAAAGGCAGACACAGATTTAAAATAATGTGGATATTTCCATGCCAATGTTAAGGCACCATGTCCCCCCATGCTGTGTCCAAAAATACCGATCGCATTTGATTGGATTGGGAATGTTTGAAGTGCCCAAGTATAAACTTCATCAACAATATAACTTTCCATTTGAAAATGTTCAGCCCACGGCGCCTGAGTTGCATTGATATAGAAGCCTGCACCCTGCCCCAAATCCCATGAATCGCCTTGAGCAACATTATCTCCCCGTGGTGAAGTATCTGGCGCAATCAATATTAAGCCAAGTTGTGACGCCAAGCGTTGGGCATGTGCCTTAATAATGAATGTTTCCTCGGTACAGGTTAGGCCCGCCAAATAAAACAGTGCTGCACACTTTTGCCCTTTCAAAGCTTGAGGTGGCATATAGACAGCAACTTTGCTTGTACTTTTTAAATAATTCGACTGAATCTGATAAATTCGTTGTTCACCATCAAAGCAAATCGTACTACTTAAAAGTTCCATTGCCGTCTCTCCCCATATTTGGATTTATAAATTGTTTAAGGTTAACAGTCCGCCATCAACCTTATTGATATTGATGGCATCTGTATGATAATACCTTTATTTTTTCATTGCCCTCTTAGAGGATATATCACAGAAAATGTCCTCAACAGAACATTGATGGAGAAAATACACTTTTCCTCCTCAATGAATCACCGACCTGATGTCTAAATGACAGCAATCATCAGGGCTTAGCTGGATCCAACTTTTCATTCTGACTTTGTGCGGAAGCAATCACACCTTGTTGTGGAAATAAATGCTGCTCCAATTGAGGCAACATCAATTCCATATTTTTTCCAATTACCCACTGGGGTTCAGATGGATCAAAGCCTTGTGCATTTTCCCATTTTGCAACAGTTTCGGATGCTTCTTTAAACGCAGCTTTTAATGAGCCTTGTTCACGCATTGCCTGATCAAAGAAGGCTCGACCGAAATAAGTATAATCCGCTTCATTTGAACAGCCAAATGAGGCACGATCAGCTGCAGAAGCAGTGATAATTAAAGTATCTGGTGATTGCAGTGCTGAAACAAAACTACCTGAATAGCAGGCTGATATAACAATCACTTTCCAACGAATGCCCGATTTATCTAAACTTTCTCTCAGCCATTTTGGATCAACATCACTTAAATCAATCGGTTCATTTTCCAATTCAAAACGATTGGGTAAACCGTGTGATGTCATATACAGAAACAACACATCACTTTCTCGGTTCATTTGCTGCCCGATACGGCGTAAGGCGAGATCTATACTGGTTTTTGAAGCGATTGGGGTCTCGTTCATACTTGCAGGATTATTCACCAATTCAATAGAGCGCCCGAATGTCCCAAAACGTGTATCGAACTGTTCTTTGATTCGATCGATCTCAAATTTAAATACATCCTGATAACTTGCCCCTGCCACACCTAAAAAGTACCAGTGTGTTTTGGCAAACTCACCAAACTGAATCTGTTCCAATGCTTTATTGAGTAAACGACTTTGGGCATAGAACGCATTTTCACTGATACTCGGTGGAACCTCTTCCACTTTCCAAATCGGCTGCTCTTTAATAGACACTTGCCAAGTAAACAGCGTCGCAACCGTAGCAAACATAATCAATGCTCGTTCCCACCACGGCCATTTTAACTCTCTCGAAAACACCCAGACGACTGCAAGACTCTGCCAAATAAATAAAGCAAAGAACAACAGCGGAATCACATCATAAGTAAAATATGGTAAGAGATCATGATTGCCCAGATACTGTAAAAGACACTGAAACAACATGATATGGGTATCAAGCACCAACCATAGTAGTGCAGGCACTAACATTAAGCGTGGATTGTTGGTTCGTTGGGAGAGGAAAATCCCGACAATCAAAGCAATAAACGGCCATAAAGCATAACTGACTAAGCCTTGACGATTAAATACCCCACCATCACCTGCCACCAGCCAACTAAATAATGTATTGGCACAAGCCCCCAACAGCCCCCAAAAAATAAGCTGTAAAATCGACGGCCGAACGATTTGTAAAGATTTTCGCGAACCCAAAAATAACCAAATCCCTGCACGTTGGTTACTTTTCAAATCATGCCAAAAGTTAATTGAGGGTTTAAGGTCTATCATATAGATTCTGTTAAGGCAGTCGCTTCAATCAGCCTATCTAGTTTAGGCTTGGCTAAAAAATTATCAATGTTTGATTTAACTATATATCAATAATTCGACTATTATTGAAACAGTTACCAAACTACTCAATAAGATTGCTGTTAAAATAGGCATCAAATCGGCAGGCATCGCCTTGCCACTGATAATCGGTGGGTTGATCATTTAAAAATACAGCCAGTCGAGGACGTTTTACCACGACCCGTTTGGCAATATGTTGGGCTAAGACTAAAAGATGATCTCCTAAATCCATCTCACCATCTTCAGGAAGGAGCATGTGTAATAACTGCATTTGCTTTTTGACTTGCGCTTGTTTTTTCACTGCCTGCTGATGTTGATCACGTTGTGGAAACATGGGATCTAAATAAACCACATCGACTACTTTTTTATCCTGAATCAACTGCTCTAAATAGACAGTGGAGTCTGAAAAAATTAAATCAATCCGAGCAACGACTTTTGCAAGAAAAGGATCATTTTCAGCTTGTGATTTTGCATCCTCAAGCAAAGTAAATAAAATGGGGTGTCGCTCCACCAAGCAGATATTGGCGCCAAGATATGCCATTAATAAGCTGTCATGCCCCAAACCGGCGGTAGCATCGACCAAGCTTGGTTTTTCTGAAAGATGGCAAGCACGAGCGATCATTTCTGATTTTAAACTGGCGCGTTTTAGACGTGGTATTTCAGCTTTCCAGTCAGGCTGCATTTTCATGCCATTGGCACATAGACTCAAACCTTGCTCATCTACACACAGTGCAAGCTCGGGGTTTAACCTTAAAAAGCGCGAATTGAGTTTTTCAATCACTTCTATGTTGACCACAACTCCACGTAAAGAAAGCACAGTTTGATAAGACTGTGCTTTCTCTAAAAAAGTGGATGTTGTGAATAAGCGAATCTCGCTTACCATAATTTCCAACCTGTTAAAGCAAATAATAAAATGACTAAACCGGATGCAATACGATACCAAGCAAAGACCATAAAATCACGTTTGGAAACATAAGCCACCAGAACACGAATCAGAATTAATGCAGAAACAAAAGAAACAATCAAACCTACAAAAAATACCGTCCAATCCTGGGTAGTTTCATAGATATGATAGTTTTTAAAAAGATCCAATAACCCTGCACCCACAATAACAGGAATACCTAAAAAGAAAGAAAACTCAGTTGCCGCCTTACGTGATACCCCAAGCATCATCCCCCCAATAATCGTCGCGCCTGAGCGTGAAGTACCGGGAATAAGTGCTAAGACTTGAATCAAACCAATATAAATCGCTTCTTTGATCGAGATATTGTCTACTTCAACCGCATTGACTTTAGGTGGATTTTTCTCAACCCACCAAATAATTAAACCACCAACAATTAAGCCAATCGCTACGGAAATATCATTAAACAAAAGTTCTTTTACGAGATCGCCACAAGTCAAACCAACAATCATGATTGGAATAGAAGCAGCAATAATGCTCACCCCAAGATGTCGACCTTTAGGTTCACCCGAGAACAGACCAATAGCAGCTCCCCAAAGTTTGCCCCAATATTCATAAATAACGGCTGCGATCGCCCCCATTTGAATCGCAACAACAAATAAGTCGCTCTTCTCTTTGGTCCAGAAATTCATTAATTCAGATGCAAGAATTAAATGACCTGTACTTGAAATAGGTAAGAATTCGGTAATACCTTCAACGATACCCATAATGGCTGCTTTGAGTAGCAGTAAAAGATCCATGTTAAATCCTAAAAAATTAAATCCTAAAAATTAAAGCGAAAAACGATTATGACTTGCCTTGTTCTGGAATTTTTTTCCATGCGTTATCACGTAAATATACCGGTAATGCCTGCTCAGCACTGAGCCATTGCTGTTTCAATGCATGTTGTCTTGCAATTGTCGCAATATCGTTGGCATTTGCAGTAAGCTGCTGAAATTCAGTCGCCTCACCGTCAACCAGTGTTGCCCCAGAACCAATCAAAGTATATTTTCGATATGCTGCAGCCTGTTGATAGTCTAATAATTGTTCTTCATCTACAAGTTGCATAATGTTATTTTGGTCAAGCTTGAAACTCGCCATATAAACTTCATTCATACGTGCATCTAAAACAGCTGTCACTTCTGTCAATTGAGCATGTTGGTATGCTGACTGGGCCAAAGCTTGCAATGTTGACACAGGAATAACCGGAATATCATGCGCCCATGCTAATGCTTGGGTCACTGCCGCATTGATCCGTACACCACTGAATGAACCAGGTCCACGGCTAAACGCGATTGCAGTCAACTCTTGATTGCTGATTTGATTTTGCTGAAAGCCTTGCTCAATCATTGGCAGAATAGTTTGAGTCTGTGCCTTTGCTCGCGTATCAAGTTGAAAATAGAGTGTTTGAGTTTCATCAACAATCGAAACGGAACACTGCTCATTGGCAGTTTCCAATGCCAGCAATTTCATGCACAACCTTACTGTATTAAAAATGCTGACTATGATACTCCACTCATTTCATTAGCGCGAGGACTAAGCGCTAAAGCCGGTCAGATAAAATTGAATGCTCTAAGTCATCTATAAAAATATCAAGAGAATGAATTTCTTTCCTAAAAAAACAAAGCCCTCATTTCAAAGGGCGGTATTCATTTTTAAATCATGTGCTTCACTTTGAAACAACTGTGCTAATCAAACTTGAATTCTTCTAAATCGATAAAATCTTTGTAGTGTGAAGCATAATGCAATGCACTCATTTTTAATAAGTTGGCTGCATTTTCATCTAAAGTTCGGACTACTTTTCCTGGAGAACCCACCACCAAGGAATTATCGGGAATCACTTTACCTTCAGGAATCAAGCTATTGGCCCCAATAATACAGTTTTTACCGATGACAGCATGATTTAAAACCACTGCATTGATACCAATTAAACTATTCTCACCGATGGTACAACCATGCAGCATTGCTTGATGTCCAATGGTCACATAATCACCAATATTTAGTTCAATACCGGCATCGGTGTGTAACACCGCATTCTCTTGAACATTGCTAAAATTCCCCACATGAATCTTCGCATTATCCGCACGAATAACAGCCCCAAACCAAACGCTGACTTGTTGTCCCAATTCAACTTGACCTATTAGCGTCGCATTATCAGCGACCCACCCATCAAAAGGTTCATGTAATGCTTTGGGTGCTTGTCCTTTAAATTTATACATCATGGTGCGATATTCCTTTCAATTTTTCCCTGTAAGCATACTTTCAAATATAAAATTATTTTCGATTCAGGATTTGAGATTTAAATGATGGAGAATTCAATAAAAATGGCCAGTTTTTCTGATAGTCCAATCCATATTTAAATAATGAGATTAAAATTCTGGCTGTTAAACCCCAAATAATTTCATTTTCAATTCGTAGACTTGGAAAATAAACTGACTGATGCGCCAAACGCACTTCGTAAGGAATGGGCTGTGATTCCATCATTTTTTTAATGGGTGCATAAAAGATACGATCAATTTCAGTAGGCTGTGGAATCAATTGAATATCAGGCGGAATCAAACCCACCACGGGTTTTACTGTAATTCCACTTTTTGCCCGCTCCATCGGCAAATCACCAATCAGCTTAACATCAAAAGGATTTAATGCTGTTTCTTCCCAAGCTTCACGCAGCGCCACAACAATATTGCTGGTGTCATTTGGGTCGCGTTTCCCCCCGGGAAACGAAACCTCACCGGCATGATTTGATAGATATGCAGAACGTCGGGTCAATAAAATTTTAGGATCGGCTTCCTGAGTAATTGCAATCAGAACCGCAGCATTGGCAGGAAATATTCTTCTGCCAAAACGTAATCTGTTTTGCAATATTTGTGTTAACTCATGATCCTGCATTTATCTCACTCAATATTTTTGTTCTGTTTCTATCATATATGAAATTTTATGGATAAGGCTATAAATGATGCGAAAGTAGAATTTTTCAGTTATGCTGAGTTATCTCACATTTTCAATGAAGCTTATGAGTTTTTGCAGTGTTTGTGGTCATTCGACAATCGAAAAAATTCCTTTAGGTGATCAAAAAATCCGTAAAGTTTGTACGCACTGTGGCACCATTCATTATGTTAATCCTAAAGTTATTTGCGGCGCACTTGCCCTCTGGGAAGGTAAAGTTTTACTTTGTCGCCGTGCAATAGAGCCCCGTTATGGACTTTGGACATTACCAGCTGGATATATGGAACTGTTCGAAACCATGGAGCAAGGTGCAGCACGTGAAACGCGTGAAGAGTCAGAAGCAGAAGTGGACATCGAACAATTGTACTGTATGTATAATATTCCCCGTATTGGACAGATTTATGTGTTGTTTAAAACACAAATTAAAGATGGTTTTTTTGGTGCTGGGGAAGAAACACTCGAAAGCCGATTATTTGAAGAACATGAAATCCCTTGGAATGATTTGGCATTTCCAAGCGTTGAACGTACATTACGCCATTATTTTGAAGATCGAAAAAATAATGTCTTTCCGATGCACCTCGAAACATTAGGAACACGTCTAGACCAAACAGGTTGACTATCAAAGTATTTTATTTAGATTTACCTATACAGACAGCATAAAAAATCCCCCAATCTCTATTGGGGGATTTTTTGTCACAGTGAGATTATTTGGTTTTCACTGTATAACATTGTGGCAAACTTACCGATAAAGTTCCTTGTTGACGCTTCGCCAACTCTTTTTGTTCAGGCGTGAGTTTATCTTTATTCGCATCTGTATTGTTATAGATTGCCTGATAAACTGCCTGTAAATTGACCCAAGTTGCCGTAATGGTTTTGTCTCCATCCCAACTGGTAATATTGACACCACTAGAAGTATTTTGCTCATTGATCAATCGTTGAAGGTTTAAACGGATACCGCCAGACGACACTGAAGCTTTATTTAAATCATCGGTTGTGGTGCCGCTTGTTGGAGTAACGACCAATCTCTCATTTAATCCCACCAAAGCACCATCAAGACTTCCAAAAACAGGATTCGCCAGAATCATACGCATTGTAATTGATTTTTCAATATCACCATTGATATAAGCCGTACCTGTCGTTCCCAGTCGATATTGTTGAACACCTGTTTCTTTATCAATGTACGTATTCGGATCGACATCCGAACAGGTATTTGAATTTAAAGCACCATTTCGCCCCAAGTTAGTACGGATATCCCCATTTTCATCAATTACAATCCCTAATGTTTGGGTATTTGGGTTGACTTCTGGATTGGTAAAGTTAAATGTAATATTGGCATAGAGCGGGAAGTAATATTTTTCACCAGTTTTTACTGTATTTTTAGTCAGGAAAACTCTTCGGTCCAAGTAGTTCGCAGGATTGGTTTTATAAATATCAATGCCACCTGAAAGCTGATCTCCAGCGAATGTCTGGCGCCACTTGCCATAAACCGTCGTATCTGTCGGTGCAGTGGTTGCACCAGTCGCACGCTTATACATATATTCGGTACCCGCCACATTGGTATTGTTCAGTAATGTACCTTGATAAATGCTCAGTTGATCTGTTGTTGTTTGATCTTTTTTGAATATCAATGGATTGCTGATTTTTCGGGTTAATGGACTGATCCAACCTTGCTGTGGATTGACATCTAATTTTTGTGGAACCACTTGATTAAGTAACAGGAACTTTAACAATGAATCAGCAATGGTGCTACCTTCGACTTTTTGCGGAACACCTATCCATTGCATTGCATAACCTGTGGTATAGCCTTGGCGATCCGTCACGAGATACATATTGGCTATCGATTCGTTCTTGGTATTTAAGTCACTCTTCCCTGTAAAGCCTTGGATATCAACATTTGCTCCACTAAAAATCAGGAAGTTTGTAGAATAAATATTAACCAGCGACTGTTGAATCAAACGCTGGGCTGTTAACTGTGCCGAAGCATTATCGACAGTTTCAAGATTGAGCCATGGTTTTAATTTCTCGATGTAACTGCCATCAAGAAAATCGGCAACACCAATATCCGCAGGTAAATCTTTAAGGTTATTTTTTAAATTATCTGATAATTCGATAGGTTGAATATCCCCAACTTGGTGAGTATTTTGCTCTACACCAATCGCTTGGAAAACGCGAACCAAGCCAACCATGACTTTAAAGGTGTCATCATTCATATCCATATTGGCTGGTGCTTTACCAGTCATGGCAGTTGCAATATCAATCAAACCAATTGCAGCAGGTTGTCCATTGACTTTTAGAGGGCGAATTTTGTTTAAATCTACCTCCCCCAAAACAATTTTACGTTGTGATTCAGAACCCTGAATATAAAACTTTGCCTTGTCACCAATTAAGCAGCCTCCAGAAGCCAAACCACCTTCTAATTTGGTGGTGAAATGATTTCGGGTATCTGTACTACAATCAAAATTTAATCCAGTCACTGGATAATCAACATAAAAACCTAAACATTTTTCATAAGATGCATCACAGCCATTGGTATAAGTTACAATACCTTTGTACGGGTCTTCATTGACTGTTGAACTTTCACCACCACAACCAGTAAGTGCTAAACCTAAACTCGTTAAAACGAAAGGGGCTAATAATCTTTTTTTCATAATCTCGTCCTTACTGAATAACACTCAGCTTAATTTGTCCATGATTTGTTAACTGTTTATTTTCAACATCTATAGCTGAGGATAACGGTGTTAAAAATAGATAAGTCGCTTTTTCGGGTTTTCTCAACACACCTTCCATTGCGGCATATTGTAAATTGTTGTCATGAGATTCTTCATTTTTAAAGCCACTCACACCTTCGATTACACAGCCCTGTTCATCTAGAAATACAACTAAAGGCCAATAGTAGCTCTGTGTCTTGGAAGAGGATGCATAGGAAGTTAAAAGGATATTTTGTACCTGAGCATCTAATTTCACTACCTCATACGCAAAATGCTCTTTAATCGGAGCAACTGGCCATAAACCAATCTCTTGATTTTTAGATGATAAAGCTTTTGCTTTAAGTATTTTTTTACCTGAGAAACAGGCTTGTTCTAAATTATGAACCACTTCATCTTTAGGTAAACGGAAATAAGTTGAAGCGAGGACCACTGGTTTTTTTTCATCAGTTTCTGGATTGCCTCGAATACGGTTTAAGAGACTTGTACTGAGTCCTTTTTGGCGTTCAATGGTTTCATAACGTCCATGTACTGCGCCAATCTCTGGGGTCATATAAAATCGCTTTTTCCCCTCTAGGTTAAATTCACGATCTTCCAGATATTCATTATTTACATACTTTTCGCCATCAATGATGGTAAAGTTTTTGTCTTCAGTCTCTTGAATACTCTGCGTTTTAAGCACAGCTTTGGAAACTGGTGAGTTCTGAGTCGTTAAACTCTTTTGTTGTTTTTCGACTTGTTTAGCTTCATGTTGTGATTTAGCTATTTCAGCAGTTTTGGTTTCTGGAACAACTACAGCCTTTTTTTCTTGTTCATGTTTCTTTACTGAGGACGGAACAATCTGTGATGGTTGTGGTTGTGGTTGTGGTTGTGGTTGTGGTTGTGGTTGTGGTTGTGGTTGTGGTAAATCCTTAACCTTTTTTTGTTGCTTTGCTTGGATTTCCGATGAATGTTCAGTGAGGGATACGACTGATTTTTTTTGCTCTGGAGCACTTGTAGAAAGACGCTCAGGTTGAGTCATCTTTTCATTTTGTGCTGTATTGGATTGAGGTTGAATAGCCTCAACAGACTTTATCGTTTTGCTTTCATTCTTATGATTATTTTTTTGCTTAGTTTCAGGTTGTGTTGGTGATTCAGGTTTTTGAATAATCATCGGATGCCCATCAGGTCCGATAATGGTATAGAAACTGGATGCATAACAAGCTGATGTGGCTAGGCTAACAGTCAATGCTAGCCACAAAGAATTCAAAACTATTTTTTTTTCAGCTTTTAAACGCATTACCATCTCGTTCTGTAATTGAGCCCTAGAATTGTGACTTTGGTATTTGTTTTTACATTCAATCCAGCATATGGATTGAGCAGTAAGTTATCTACCCCTGTCTTATTCGATAAACTACTGGTGTTTGCAGGAATATTATCGCGGCTGCGTAGAAAGCCCACAGATAAATCAATATCGGTATCTTCATCAAAACGGTAACCCAAACCTAAACCGAATAACTGGGCATTATTAATCGGTACCATGGTATTTCTTTTATCATCAGGAATCGCACTTGCGCGAGGTTCATAACCTGCTCGAAGTTTTAAACGGTCATTTGCTGAATATTCCACACCAATTCCCCAACTCCATGGTGACTTAAAGCCAAGAGGGAAAGCCAATGAGGTATCTGTAACTTGATTGGATAAAAGTTTAGCAATTTTTAATGCTGAAATTTGGCGATCAAATTCAAATTGGAATTTTTCCCACGCTTTAAAGTCCGTCCATCCAACATCAAAATTCACTTGTAAATCGGGTAAAACCTTATATTTTATCCCTGCTTGAAAATGTGCTGGATATTCCAAATCCATTGCGATCAAACCAGATTCTGTCGGCGGTATATAACCAGGGAATCCTAGAATCGCAGCAAGAATCTGTCCGGTTGCAGAGGAGTTCAAACCTTTAATCAGTTCGCGTGGTGCGTTGGCATTGTCAATGAAATATTTACCTTTCATACGCATTTTTGCCGAGCTTTGATAGACCATACCAAAACCGAAATTCTCAGTTGGCTCCCACATGAGACCCAGGTTATAGCTTGGGCTAAGACTTTGCTCCAAAGACACCTGCATCTTTCCGAACTGCCCAAACGGATTCATTCCCTCATTGGCATTACAAATACCAAATAGCAAGAGATCGGTGATCATATTGGAGTTATTTCGGAATGGACCACAAACAGACTCATCCACCATTCGCAATACACCGATCATTTCATTTGGGAAGCGTAAATCGGTCTTCAATGCCATCGCATTATATGACATCCCAATAGAAGCCCCCAAAGAGAGTTGATCATTGACTTGATATGCGACAGAAGGTGATAGATATGTAATACGTTCAATGGCAACCTGTTGACCCATAAAGTTGCCGGGATTTTTATCTTCTGAACCAAATCCCGCCACCATAGGTGCATAAGCTGCCGTTGCATACGTTAATTTTGAACCTGGTGGATTATAGGAAACCCCACCTGTAGGCGCCAATACCGGCCAACCTGGTCCCAAATCCACAACTTTCTTTAAAATAGGAATATATAAACTTGCATATTCAACGTCACCACGTACAGAGTCTTTATAGTCCGTACATAAGCTGGAAGGATTATCGGGGGCATCATTACAGATCAAAGGATCATCAGAATAACCAAATACGTTGTAGCCTGGTGGAGCAGAAAACTCCCGTTGAACATCAAAATTAGCAATGATGCCCTGTACGTCTGTCTGTAGACCTTTGAGTTTAGTCAGCCCGGCCGGGTTAAAATGAATTGCACTAATTCCTGGCGGATCTGCGGTAACGGCATTCCCCATAGTCAATGAACGTATGTCTACAGATAGGTTAAGCCCTAAATGCGCAAATACTTGAGTTGAACACCCTGTTAATAAAATTGCTGTTACTAATGGGCGCAAACGTATGTTTTTCATACCTTACACTCCTTAGCGAGCTTTTTTCTTACCAAAGCCAATAATATCTAATGGGAAAGACAACCCAAGTGAAATATCTGGTGAATCTTCAGTTAAACCAATTCCCAACGTACCATTCACAATGGTTTCAGGATTTACACGCACACCCAGAGCAATCGAGAACATACCGCTTGACTGATTAGCAGCATCATATTTTTCACGTCCCCTTTCTGGGGTCGATGGATTTGCCTGATATGTAAATGAAGTATTCATATTAAATGATTGTTGATATGACATGGTCATGGAGACATCATAGTTAAATGAATACGCGAAACCGAATGAGAAACCGCCTGTCATTCCAGGATCAAATTCTTCCAACACCCTTTGACCAAGCTGTTGCCCCCCCTGACCATTGGCATTACCACCGCCACGTACTTGATTTAAACCGGTTTCTTTAAATCCATAGTTGGCTGAAACTGAAGCAAATAATACAACAGGGTCAATATATTTTCGGGTACTTGCGCCAACACCCACAGAATAATAGCCCTTACCTGTGGAAAGGTCTGTATTCGGATTAATCTCGTATGGGCTATCACCTGTTTTTGTCGATACACTACCAAATAAAATCAGTGGTAAACGACCGGCTTTAAGCGGAAAAGGTTCCCAGCGCGCGCCTAGGTTGATATCTCCCAGACCTGCTGCCGTTGCATCTTTTAAGCTGTCTGATTTGGCAATAAAGGGCAAAGAAGCCGTAAACGTTAAGTTGTCTCTGACACCATATTGCACTGTAAAAGTATTGGTAATGGTATGACTTGCATCTTCATCTACACGAAGTTGGTAAGCAGTACCTTCATTAATACCCAAATTCAGTTGTGAATCGCGATAGTATGAATAATCCAAATCATAGAAAGTTGATATTTCACCTTTTTTAATCAAGGAATACTGACGTTCATTGGATGTAAAAACTTCTTGCAAGTTCGTTTCTTGAGAAGCATCCCCTTCTTTCTTTTGTAATGCTTCAGCGGCTTGAGAGCCTGACTTTGGTGCTAAAGATTTTGTTTCATCCTTATTGATCTGTACTTCTTCTTTAGCTGGAACAGCTTGATCTACTGCTGTATCAGCACTTGCATCAACCTCAGTATTTGTTTCAGCCGCATATAAACTTCCGATTGCAAACTGAATACTCACTGCAAGTAAAGTTCTTTTCATCCATTGATTATTCATATTATTCCTATCCCAAAAAATCCAATTCAGTTATGTAATTTTTAGTCCATCTTTTACTTACGTTTATAATAGAGTCGTAGGTAGGTTGTAATTGGCTGATTATAGGTTGCTGACTTGGTATCTAGGTCAATTACTTTACGCATGGTTGATGCTTTATCTGCCAATCTATTGACGTAATCTGTTGAATATTGAGCTTCTACCAAGGCATAGCGATTAATTGTTGCATCATCAACATGACGCATATCCGCCTCTTGTAAAGCCAACATATTCCGTTGTTGGTCTTTGGGCGCATTAATCATAAATAAAGTATTATTTTCCCAAACTTGCTTAAAGCGCTCCTGGTCAAAACTAATATTTCCTAATGCAGGGTCAGCCACATAGACTCGACCATCTTTATACGCTTTAAATACGACAAAATGTTTAAATCCTGCATAAGAAATCGGCACAATCACAGGTTGATTCTGATTAATTAAGTCTGTGAATTCTCCTCTAAAGCCTCCACTTTCATAACCAATTGCTGCAACAAAACGTTTCATGTCCAACAGCGAAAAACTTCGACGTTCGATAATACGATTGTATTCCCCAAAACGTAATAAACCTTCCATGGTTTGCTGTTCTGTCAAATTTGTCCCAACATATCCATTCAGCAAGGTTGTGAGTGCCGCAGAGCCACAACTATAGTCATATGCCTGACGCACGATACCTCGGAATTGATTTTCTAAAGCAGGTTTAATATGAACCATCTCACGATGATTTCGTGAAAATGATGGGTCCCGAGAATCCGCAAGCTCAGTGTAATAGACAGCATCCTTTGGCTTGGGTTTTACATCTAGTGCATGGTTGGCAAAATAGTACATTAATGCCGAACCTAAAGTAATTTCTAACATAATTTTAACTATCAAGTATCGGCAGTATTTTGCCTAAAGTGCTGATTTTATTTTTAGAGTGAACACTCTACTTCCCTGAAACTAGAAGATACCGTTTTTTGAAAAAAAAAACAGTCTTTTTTTGAACTTTTGTCGCTTTTACAAGGTTTTTTTGTAAAAAAAAGACGCATGCTCTGCATGCGTCTTTTCATATTTCTAGTGTTAACTTAGTGACCAGCAATTGTAATCACAGCACCAGGTGTTGTACCTGCAGTACCGTTATAAACTTTCAAACCACTGATTGCTACATCACCGATTGAAGCGGCTGAAGAACTACCCAATTGAATTTTTTGGATATAAATATCAGTCGGTTTGGTCATCGCCGTGATTTGCAATCCGTCAGCAGTTGCACCATTCACACCTGCTGCACGAACAGCAATCGCAGCATCTGTAGATAAATTCGCAGAACCTGTATCTGTTAATTTAATAGAGCCAAGAACGATATCACCGCCACCACCAGTAGATGCATCATGTAATGATAGATTACTGATTGTTAAACCACCAGTCATGCTACCAGCCAGTTTGATCATTGCGCCTTGTGGCGTATTACCCAATTGAATGTTTGCAGCAGTTTTACCAGTCGTTAAAGTTAAACCATTTAAGATGGTCGCAGTACCAGTACCAACTTTATAAGGACTATTTGTAGTTGTAGCATCTACATCATTAACTTCGATTTTGCCCAAAGAAATATTTAGACCAGAAACCGCAGCACCAATATTTAGGAATGGACTACCACCATTACCATCAGTATCAATAGTAATATCAGCTAAGTTATGGCTGCTTAACAAAGAGGCAGTATTTGCTGTTAATACAACATTGTTAATCGTGATTGCACCAGCTTTAGCTGTACCACCTGTAATTGGTGTACCATCAGTAGCACCATTTACACCATCTGAAAGTTTAGCTGTTGCAGATAAGCCATCACCATCAAAAACATGAACTTTGGCAATATCGACTTTCGATATCCCAATCCCTATGGAAATACCATCCTGACCAGTCGTTGCACTCAGTGCTGCATCATCCATTGCTTGCAGAGCCATTGCATTTGAGCTAACAGCAACAGCAGAAACTAAAGCAAGTTTAGTAAATAATTTCATAGTCCGTACTCTCCCAAGAGCATTTTTTTTCATTTTTAACCACTCTCCGTAGTTCCCTGTTGTTTTTAGTTGTTTTACAACTTAGAACACCAATCCTTGAGTAGTCCGTTTTGCCCTTTTAAGTTAACTGGATGTTACTTTTTGTTCAACTGCTGTTTATCAAAAAGCTGATGAAACCGATAAACGGTAAACAGTTTTTTCACCTGAGTTTTCAGGTAGAATATCCCTGACCAATCTCTTTTTCTTTTTGAGTTCAATCTCCCTATGTTTCGGAAGTTATTAGATTTTCCACCAAACAGTATTGCTACACTATTACATCGACTTCACTCGCTTTTTGGTTGTGTCTATTTAAAAAATTCAGGACAAGATATCATCGCCTTCTTACCTGAAAAGTATTGTATTTCGACTTCACAGCAATATGAAACTTATACACGAAGCGGCTTTACGAATTATCAAAAAGTTCAAAATACCAACAAGCTCAATAATTTTTTTTATTTCAATCCACTTAGCTCCGCAAATAGCGTTGAAAAGTTTCAAGGTGGCTATATTGGGTTTATAGACTACAATTATGCCAGCACTCAACATATTGATTGCACAGCTAAAGCCCAACCAAATTTTTATATGGGTGTGTATCAAACTTTTATTCATATCGAAAATCAACAATTGGTTTTCTATAGTGCGGAATCATGTGCAGAAGAATTTTTTAGATTCATACAAAACCTTTTAAATACAGATCATGCATTAAGCAAATTTAAACTGGACACGCTCTGTAAGGCGACATGGACAAAACAAGACTATGCACGCGCCTTTAGCCAAGTCCAAGAATACATCAAGGCGGGTGATTGCTATCAAATCAATTTGACTCAAGAATTCACTGCACAGGCGCAAGGGCTACTTTTAGATACAGCTGAACATTTCTGGAAATTGACCGACGCCCCATATTCGGGCTATTTAAAACTTGATGATTTTGAATTGTTGAGTTGTTCACCTGAATTATTTATTGATTTTAAAGCTGAGCGTAAAATTATCACCAAGCCGATCAAAGGCACGATGCCTCGTTATAATGACCCAGTTTTAGATCAACAGTCCAAGGATCGATTAATTCATTCTCAAAAAGATCAGGCTGAAAATGTCATGATCGTAGATTTGTTACGTAATGACTTAAGTGTATATGCTGAAACAGGTTCAGTGAAAACACCTCAACTGTTCAATATTGAATCTTTTAATCAAGTCCACCACATGGTGAGTGAAGTCACAGCAATATTAAAACCTGAAGTCAATCCATTTGATGTACTTTTGACGGCATTGCCTGGTGGGTCAATCACTGGTGCACCGAAAATTCGGGCAATGCAAATTATTGAGGAGCTAGAGAGTGCTCCACGTGGCGCTTATTGTGGTTCTTTGGGATATTTTAATTTTGATGGCACAGGATCTTGGAATATTTTAATCCGTTCTATTCAAAAATTTCAGAATAACGTTTCTGTATGGGCAGGTGGTGGAATTACCATTGCTTCTGATTGCGATGCTGAATATCAGGAATGTTTTGATAAAGTTTCTGCAATGCTTGATTTACTCAATACTTGGTATCAAGCAGCTTCAGAAGATCAATAACCTGGGTCCCAGATAAAACGCTTGGTGAACATGATACTCGAAAACATCCCTCGCGCGACAGTTTGGGGGCAAGTCTTCATTTATACAGTGTTTTTCTGTAATTCATTGAATGCGAGCCAAGTCAGCAAATGTTCGTTGGTTTTTTTTAGATGAGGGGAACATATGTTCCCCTCTCCCAGATATTCATTGAGATGGCGGCTTCAATCTCTACCGCACTTATTACTAAGCTTTAAGTCAAGATATCCTGCTTTAAAGTATCGACAAGCCGTTGATTCTGTTCGTCTGTACCAATCGTAATTCGTAAGAACTGGTTAATACGAGGCTTATTGAAATAACGTACAATAATTCCCTTTGCACGTAACGCTTGTGCAAGTTCACCAGCATCTTTAGAAGGTAAAGATGCAAAGATAAAATTTGCTTTAGATGGCAGTACGTTAAAACCTATCGCCTCTAAATCTGCCACAAGTTTATCTCGGCTGAGAATCACTTTTTGACACTGGGCTTCAAAGTAATCTTGATCTTCAAATGATGCAACAGCAGCAGCTATGGCAAAACGATCAATTGGGTATGAGTTAAAACTATTTTTAACAGCTTCTAGTGCTGCAATCAGGTGCGGCTGTGCAATCGCAAATCCAACGCGTAATCCAGCCAGAGAACGAGATTTTGAAGTCGTTTGACAGACAACCAAATTCTCATATTTCTCAACTAACTGCACGGCAGACTCTGCACCAAAATCAACATAAGCTTCATCAATCACAACCACAACATCTGGATTGGATTGCAGAACCTTTTCAATGGCATCCAAACCTAGTGCAATACTGGTGGGCGCATTTGGATTGGTAATAATAATTCCACCATTGGGCTGTTGATAATCATCCACCACGATCTCAAACTGGTCATTTAAAGGAATGATTTTTGTTTTAGCCGAAAGCCCAAAAAACTGACTGTAAACAGGATAGAAACTATAGGTAATATCTGGATAGAGGATGGGCTGATCTTGAACGAAGAAAGCTTTAAAAATATGGGCGAGAACTTCGTCTGAACCATTACCGACAAAAACATTGGCAATATTGACATGTTGTTGTTGAGCAATTGCCTGTTTCAGTGCAGTTGCATCTGGATCGGGATAGAGTCGCAGCGCATCTGCAGAATTTTCCAAAACCGCCTGAACCGCTTCAACCACTTTCGGCGATGGCGGATAAGGATTTTCATTGGTATTCAGTTTTAATAAATTTTGAATTTTCGGCTGTTCCCCTGGAATATACGGTTCTAATTCACGTACTTCAGGGCTCCAAAAACGCATTTGTTCAGGGCTAATCTTTGACATTTTCTTATCTCTTATTTTCCTCATCCATCCCTTTCAATACTTTAGCAGCAAATCTAAAGGTCCGTTTAGAGCAGGTAATTTAAACCTATCCAAAGGAATGCTGCATAGCCAGCATTCTATTTTAGATAATTTCCACCCTTTTGCTTTGAGAGGAACATGTATTACATGATCAATGAGGTATTCAATTTAATTACTGGTAACGGTATCGTGCAGATCTCGCATGCGCATCCAAATCTTCTTGCTGAGCAAGAATATCTGCAGTTTTCGCAAGTGATTTTACGCCTTGCTCAGAACACATGATTAAACTTGAACGTTTCTGGAAATCATAAACACCCAAAGGTGATGAAAAGCGTGCTGTGCCCGATGTTGGCAATACATGGTTAGGACCTGCACAATAATCACCAATCGCTTCTGGTGTATAACGCCCCATAAAGATCGCACCTGCATGGCGAATCTTTTCTGACATCAACTGGGCGTCATCCAGACACAACTCCAAGTGCTCTGGCGCAACCTGATTAATTAAATCAATCGCTTCTTGACGGTTTCTCACCAAAACCAATGCACCACGATTGGCAATTGAAGTTCGCGCAATTTCCGCTTTTGGCAAAGCAGACAAATGAGCCTCAATTGCCTGCTCCACATCGTTTAAAAGCTGTTCATCTGGTGTAATAAAAATCGCCTGTGCCACAGCATCATGTTCTGCTTGCGACAATACATCCATCGCTAACCACTGGGCGTTATTCTCACCTTCTGCATAAACCAGAATCTCAGAAGGTCCAGCAATCATATCAATACCCACTTGTCCAAAAACCGCACGTTTTGCAGCAGCAACAAAACGATTGCCTGGTCCAGTGATTTTATCCACCTGTGGAATAGTTTCTGTGCCATACGCCAATGCCGCAACAGCCTGAGCACCACCAATGGTAAATACACGATGTACACCTGCCAAATATGCAGCAGCCAAGACCAAAGGATTTAATTCACCGTTTGGCGCAGGTACAACCATGATGATTTCTTTTACACCCGCAACATGTGCAGGTATGGCATTCATCAGCACAGAAGAAGGATATGAAGCCAAACCGCCTGGCACATAAATCCCAACACGATCTAAAGGTGTCACTTTTTGACCGAGGGTGTTGCCCAACTCATCAATATAAGTCCAACCTTCTTGTTTTTGTGCTTGATGAAATGAACGAATGCGTTGTGCCGCCATTTCCAAGGCTTCGCGGATTTCAACAGTTAAGCCTTCAAATGCTGCTTTTAATTGGGTTTGTGACAGTTCTAAATCTGAAAATTGATGCGCTGGATGTCGATCGAACTGTTGAGTGAGTTTTAATACATGTGCATCGCCATGCTGACGCACATCTGCAATAATTTGGTCTACTGTTTTTAAAAGCTCAGGATCACTCACTGTTTCAAAAGCTAACAAGTCAGCAAAGACTTGTTTAAAGTTCTGCTCTTGAGTCGATAAACGTCGCATCAATTTACCCACAAGGTTGTTTAAGAAAGATTTAGTTTACCTTGTTTTGAACATCTTGTGGGCAAAGATCACATGGTCAATTCAACTTAGTTTGATAGAAAAGTCTGATGAGGAATTCTGCTGATCAGACAAAATCTGATTTAAGTACTCACATCTGGATAATCCCAGTCGCTTTCAGCCTGAATTAGCCAATTCAATGCACCGTGTCGTTCAACCACAACCGATGAGTTTAGATTCGCAGGCGCTTGTTGTTGTTTTAAACGTGCATCGACACATGCCCAGTCATAACGATAAATTAAATCTGCTTGATCTAAAATTTCGTCAATCTCCCGTAATTTTACTTTTGCCATAAATGCCTCAAATGTTTCACAAGAGGTCACCGCCTGAATCGCAAAATCACAATCAATAATATGATCAGGATAGCTCAGCTCATCCACGATGCCTAAAGCCCATAACAAAATCCAATAGGCTTCATATTTCCAAACCATATTGACAACATCTTGTTCGGAAGCATCACGATTTAAAATCGCCCTTTCTTTTTCGGTCAATTCGCCCAAAACTTGCATCTTTTTTAAAATATCAAATACAAATTCCTGAGTTTCATCATCGTATTGATCATTGTTTAGATCACAGGCCACCTGAATTACCCATAAACAAGCAATCGCTCGTTTTGCAATTTCTTCGGCGGTACGCATTTGCGCTTCTTCCACAGACTCGATCACAGGTAAGTGATCAATATGTGGAATTAAATTTTGTTTAAGGTTCTGAATAGATTCATTTTTACGTTGTTGAGGCGTTTTCATCTGAGCATTTGTATATGAATGACTATGATGTTTTATCATAAACAGAATTTTCGTTATGCCATAATTTATTAAAATTTTGATTACAAAAAAAACACCACGCTCGTAGAGTGGTGTTTTTTGATTGTGTATTGACTGGAGGGTGCTACTTTTGCTGTTCACGCTCTTCCACTGCTTTTTCAAGCTGTGCAAGAATGGGATTTAATAAAGTTTGCTTACGCTTAAAGCTTGCTTTGTTCACAATCAAACGTGAAGACACTTTGCAAATTTCTTCCAAAGGCTCTAAACCATTGGCACGTAAAGTATTGCCAGTATCCACGACGTCTACAATATAATCACCCAAACCCACTAAAGGCGCCAATTCCATTGAACCATAGAGTTTAATCACATCCACTTGCTCACCTAGGCTTGCATAGTATTGACGAGTTAAATTCACATATTTTGTGGCAATTTTTAAACGCCCTTTAGGACGCACCATCCCCACCTTACCTGCAGTCATTAACTTACAATTGGCAATTTTTAAATCTAATGGTTCATAGACATTTTGAGCGCCATGCTCCATTAATACATCTTTACCTGCTACACCAATATCTGCTGCACCATTTTCAACATAAGTGGGCACATCAGAAGCACGTAAAATTAAAATACGGACTTGTTTATGTGTGGTTGGGAAAATCAACTTACGCGATTTATCTGGATCTTCCAGTAAGTTAATCCCCGCCGTTTCAAGTAAAGGAAGCGTTTCTTTAAGAATACGCCCTTTACTCAATGCCAAAGTCAAACCATGATCAAAATTGCCCATAACGTCAAAATTTGGATCATCGTTTCTCATATCGCTCATTAACTTGTCTCGCTCACTCGCTTAATTTGGGCACCCAGACCTTGTAATTTTGCTTCGATATTCTCATAACCACGATCAATATGATAAATACGATCAACAATGGTTTCGCCTTCAGCAGCCAATGCAGCCAAAACCAAAGAGAACGAAGCACGCAGGTCGGTTGCCATTACAGGTGCAGCAGATAGTTTTTCTACACCTGTTACAATAGCATCATTACCTTCAACCTGAATATTTGCACCCATACGTGCCAATTCAGGAACATGCATAAAACGGTTTTCAAAAATCGTTTCGGAAATTGTTGCAAAGCCACGGCCAATTGCATTTACAGCCATAATCTGTGCTTGCATATCTGTCGGAAATTCGGGATGAGGCAAGGTACGGAAACTGACTGCTTTTGGACGCTTGCCCATCATATCAAGCTCAATCCAGTCTTCACCACGGGTTACTTCAGCACCCATTTCTTCAAATTTATCTAAAACTGATTCAAGCAGATTCGGGTCAGTATGGGTGGTTTTCACTTTCCCCCCAGTGATTGCCGCTGCCGCTAGATACGAACCCGTTTCAATTCGATCTGCAACTACTGAATATTCACAGCCGTGCAAGCTTTCAACACCAGTAACGACCAGAGTATCCGTATCCAAACCTTCAATTTTTGCGCCCATTTTAATCAGCATTTGCGCTAAATCTGTAATTTCAGGTTCGCGTGCAGCATTACGAATCGTCGTAACCCCATCAGCCAAAACAGCTGCAGTTAAAATATTTTCAGTTCCACCTACCGTCACCATATCAAAGACGACTTCACCGCCTTTTAAGCGACCATCAACTTTAGCATGAACATAACCTGCTTCGACCTCAATCTGCGCACCTAAAGCTTCCAACGCTTTTAAATGCTGGTCTACAGGGCGTGAGCCAATCGCACAACCACCTGGAAGTGAAACTTTCGCACTGCCATAGCGCGCCAATAATGGACCAAGCACCAAGATTGATGCACGCATAGTTTTGACCAGTTCATAAGGTGCAAATTGATTGTCTAGCGTAGCGGTGTCGGCAATGACTGTTTCGCCCTCATAATTCATGGTGACGCCAAGACCACCAATCAATTTAACCAAGGTACGAACATCTTTTAAATTTGGGACATTTCTTAAAGTAATAGGCGTATCTGCAAGAATCATTGCAGCCAATAAAGGCAAGGCCGCATTTTTTGCACCCGAAATGCGTACTTCACCTTCGAGTTTTACACCGCCTTGAATGACAAATTTATCCATTGACGCTTAAGCTCCAAACATACTGGCTTTGCGCCATTCTTCTTTAGTCATTGCACGAATAGTGACCGCATGTACCTCACCACTAGCAATATAACTGTTAAGTGGTGCATAAACAGCTTGTTGACGAGGAACAGGACGTTTTCCTTCAAATTGATCATCGACAATACGGATATCAAATTTACCTGCTTGTCCACTGACAGCAACCTCAGCATCAGGAAAAGCTGCTTTTAAAATTTCAGTGAGCTGTTCACTATTCATTGCATCGACCTCTTTATAGGACTGACAGTGTAAAAACTGGCTATTTTACTATAACTCACTAAAATAATTCATTAGCTGGTACAAAAAATATAGATAAAAAAAAGAGGTATTTTCAACCTCTTTCTAAAATGCTTAAAAATATTGAAGCTTAACTTGCTAAAATATTCATCGGCTGGTAATCCAACTGCATTTTGCGATGCTTATCTAATTGTCTTTTTAATTTATCAGTCAGCTTAGTAATGGCATTATACATATCGTCCGCAGTTGCTTGTGCAAAAAGCTCAATCCCGGGCAAACGGACAATTGCTTCCGCAATATGATTTGCACTGCCTTTTTTTGATCTTTTGTCTAATTGATGATCTTTACTTAATTTCACCTGCATACTGTTTACTTGGTCAATATGCTTTGTCATCTGTGAGAATCTATCTCGTATATTTTCTTCTATCGCAGGTGTAATGGTTAAATGATGTCCACGAATTGTAATTTGCATAGCTTCATCCCTCTCCTTTTATAGGAATATGAAAGTCATAACCAAAACGATCCCATGACAGAATTCACCAAGGAAAAAACTGTGCTGAATATCATGCAATCATTTAAGTTACTCCAAAAGACAAACAAGCGATTCATTATTTCGTCATAATGAATCATTAGAATAGCCACACTTTAAAAACTAGATCAAGACTTTTCTGTCTGATGATGATGGAATATGTAACGATTCACGATATTTTGCGACAGTACGTCGCGCAACATCGATTCCATCCTCTTTCAACAAATTGGCAATCGTATTATCAGACAATGGCTTACGAGGATTTTCATCTGCCACCAATTTTTTAATTTTGGCACGAATTGCCGTGGATGATGCTTCACCGCCAGAAGTAGTCCCCACATGACTTGAAAAGAAATATTTCAACTCAAACAAACCAAGTGGGGTCAACAAAAACTTATTGGTCGTGACTCGCGATACTGTTGATTCGTGCAATTCAACTTCTTCTGCAACATCTCTCAACACCAAAGGCTTCATGCCTTCTGCACCAATTTCTAGAAACTCACGCTGATGCTGAACGATACAGCTGGCAACTTTTAATAACGTTTTATGACGCTCATCTACACTTTTGATAAAGTTTTTAGCTTCCAACATTTGATTACGCAAATATTGGTTGTCATCACTTTGATCAGCACGCTTGATCATGCCTGAATAGAAAGAGTTGATTCTCAACTTTGGCAAAACATCTGGATTCAGTTGAACATGCCAGTGATTATTCTTTTTGGAAACCACCACATCAGGAATTTGATAATCTGATTCTTTTTGCTCAAACTCTGCCCCTGGATAAGGCTTCATGGTTTTCAGCAGTTCAATTGCTGATTTCAATGACTCAGCATTCAAACCTGTCTGTTTAATCAATTTATTGAGATCATTGCTGACCAAAAGCTCATAATGTTTTAATAACATGAGAGCTTCTTTTCTAAATAGAGTGTGAGCAGGTAAAGCCTCGATTTGCACAAATAGACATTCTGCAAGATTACGTGCGCCAATACCTATCGGTTCAAGCCGCTGGATATACTTCAAGACCACCAGAACCTCGTCTTCTTCAACTTCAATGTCATAGTCCATTTGCTGTAGCAAATGTTGGACAGAACTGACGATTTCATCGACATCTGCTTCCAAAAAACCTTTTTCATCAAGCGCATCGACAATACAGTAGGCGATCAGTTTATCGACTGGGGAAAAATGCAGTAAATTCACTTGCCCCAGCATATGCTCTTTTAATGATGCATTTGAATGGCGGTTATCTTCACGATCTTCAAACTCTGGACGCTCCATTGCAGTAGATTGATGGGTATATACGTCATCCCAATCGGTATCTACAGGCAACTCATCAGGTAAATGATTGGCATTTAAAGCATCGGAAAGCTCATACTCTTGTTGTTCTTGTTGTACGCTTTCCAAACTTTCATGTGTTTCTTCTTCAACTTTTTCAAGCAAAGGATTACTGTCCAGTTGAATTTGAATTTCCTGTTCAAGTTCTAAACTCGATAGTTGCAGCAATCGAATGGCTTGTTGCAGTTGCGGCGTAAGCGACAACGAGTTTGCAACTTTTAATCCAACCGATAACTTCATACCTTTACTTCCTCACAGTGCTTCATTTCACTTTGTTCTGCTTCAATAAATTAAGCAAAATTCATGCCTATTCATTTTTTATACCACAGTAAAGAGGGGACGACTAGCAAAAAAAATGAATAGATTACATAAAAATATTTATTATTTATAAGCTAAAGTTAAATTTTAAAAATGTATTATTTTTATGAACAACTTACCAAATTGTCAAAGTTAGGAATTGGTGAAATAGACATCAAATATCTAAATATAGATTAAAAAACTATAAGCAAAAATAAATGAGCTTAGGGCTATTTATTTCAAAATATTTAAATAAAATAGGTTTCGCTTTGTGATACCAATCACATTTCTAGTTTTGCTAAATTTATTATTTTTATCCTTTACTTATTGGAATAGTGAGTATAAAAATAATGATATAAAGAAATATGATGGATCATTCTTTCAAGGAAAAGCATTGGCACGATAACTGCTTAATTTAAGGACAAGCACTATTGTAATGCCAAAATAATCATGTAATGGAGAACTCAAAATGACACAATCAACTAAAGCACTATCAAAAAAGGTATTTACCACTGCACTTGGCGTACTTATGGCAGGTGGCGCTTTTTCACAAGTTCAAGCTGCTGATACTTTGGCAAAAATCAAGCAATCAGGAAAAGTCATCATTGGTTATCGCGAGTCTTCGGATCCAATTTCCTATGTTGTTGGCGGCAAGCCTATGGGCTATGCTGTTGATATTTGCAACAACTTTGCCAATGAACTGAAAAAAACTCTCAAAATGCCTAACCTTAAAGTGGAATATAAGGCAGTTACCTCATCAACACGTATTCCAGAAATGTTGGCAGGTAATATTGATATGGAATGCGGTACGACAACTAACTCTGTTCAACGTCAACAACAAGTGAGCTTCTCTACCAACTACTATGCTACAGAAGTACGCATGGCAGTAAAAGCAAATGCACCAATTAAATCAATTGCAGATTTAAATGGTAAAGCTGTCGTGACGACTCAAGGAACGACTTCTGATAAATACATCAAAATGGGTGAAAAAGGTGAAAAGGTCAACGTAAACAATGTTTACGGTAAAGATCATTCTGATTCATTTGCAATGGTGGCTTCAGGACGTGCTGCAGCATTTGTTATGGATGACAATATTCTTGCAGGTCTCATTGCTAAATCTTCAAATCCGAAAGACTTTAAAATTGTAGGTCCAGTACTTTCATCTGAACCTTACGGCATTATGCTTCCTAAAGGTGATGCAGCATATAAGGCAATTGCGGATAAAACTGTCACCACAATGTGGAAAAACGGTCAAATGGCTGCTTTATATAAAAAGTGGTTCCAGTCTCCAATTGCACCCAAAAATGTGAACTTAAATATGCCAATGAGTTCATCATACTTAAAACTTAAAGCCAACCCTACAGACGCTGGCATTAACTAATCCCGTGCTCAAATCACAGCTTATAGATCAGGCTTAAAGCAAAGTCTGGTCTATAAGTTTTTTACAAAATTAAAAATACAAAGGAGCACACATGTCAGTAGGCTCACTTAACTGGACAGCATATTGTCTCCCCTCAAATGAATATAGTTTGGACAAGGCTGCATGGGCTGAATCCGTCTGTAAAGCTATAGGTGGTGAAAGTTACTCTCCTGTTGCTGATGCACCAACATGGTTACAACTGTTAGGTTCAGGTGTCTGGACCATGGTTTGGACTGCGGTACTTGCATTTTTTATCGCTTTCCTCCTGGGTTCGTTAATCGGAATCTTACGCACGATTCCAAACAAGCCCCTTGCATTTATTGGCACCTGTTATGTCGAACTGTTTCGAAATATTCCACTGATTGTACAACTCTTTTTCTGGGCATTCGTGTTTCCAGAACTACTTCCACTCAGCCTAAGCACAGGAAGTGGTGAAATGGTTCATGGTGGATGGTGGCAAAATATTCTCAATGACAAGCCAGCAGTAGTTGGTGTATTCGCTTTGGGTCTATACACTGCTGCCCGTATTGCAGAACAAGTTCGCTCAGGAATCAATACTGTTTCCAGAGGTCAAAAAAATGCAGCTTTTGCGATTGGTCTCACCCAAAGCCAAAGCTATCGTTATGTCATTCTTCCTGTTGCATATCGAATTGTATGGCCAACACTCACTTCCGAAGCAATGAACATTTTCAAGAACTCTGCCGTGCTGTATGCACTCAGTGTTTTAAACTTCTTTGCTTATACCAAAACGATGCGAGAAGAAACATCACAAGATATTGTGATCCTTATTCTTTCAACACCAGTCTATTTGGTCATTACCTACACCATTAAGCTCATCATGGCGTGGATTGAAAAACGAATGGCTGTTCCTGGTCTTGGTTCAGGAGGTAAATAGTCATGGATTTTAGTATTTTACAAAATCAGGATGTGATTCAAACACTGATTGCAGGGTTTAAGTTTACCGTTACTGTGACGATTTTATCTATTATTGGTGGAATTCTGATTGGCACACCTTTAGCCATGATGCGTTTATCCAACAATACAGTCGCCAGTAATTTTGCTAAAGCATATGTTGACTTTTTCCGTGGCGTTCCACTGATTCAGGTCATTTTTATTTTCTATTTTTTATTGCCAAAGTTCTTTGAGTTTCAATCTGATACCTATTATGGACCACTCTTTTCAAGTGTGGTGACCTTTGCAATTTTTGAAGCTGCATTCTTTTCAGAAATTGTTCGTTCAGGTATTCAGTCTGTCTCAAAAGGTCAAGTCAATGCAGGTTATGCCTTAGGCTTCACTTATGGACAAACCATGTCCAATGTCGTACTGCCTCAAGCATTTAGAAATATGCTGCCTGTTATATTGACTCAATCTATCGTACTTTTCCAAGATGTCTCATTGGTATATGTGATCAGTGCGCCAGACTTCCTAGGCAATGCAAATACTTTAGCAAATACTTACGGTGCTGAAACCAAAGCAACATTCTACCTTATTGTAGCAGTTGTTTATTTCTGTATCTCCTTTGCGCTTTCTAGACTTGTGAAGCGTTTACATCAAAAAATAGCAATAATTCGTTAATTGGAGAATCAATATGCCAATGATAGAAATACAGCATATCTCAAAATGGTATGGAGATTTTCAGGTTCTCACAGATTGCACCACATCCATTGAAAAAGGTGAGGTTGTGGTGGTTTGTGGACCATCTGGTTCTGGAAAATCTACACTGATTAAGACAGTCAATGCATTAGAACCATTTCAAGAAGGCAATATTATTGTTGATGGAACAGCGCTCAAAGATTCAAAAACTGATCTCGCCCAGTTTCGCTCTCGCGTAGGCATGGTATTCCAACACTTTGAATTGTTCCCGCATATGACCGTTTTAGACAACTTGACCATTGGACAGGTCAAAGTACTGAAACGTTCTAAATCGGAAGCTGAGAAAAAAGCTTTACAATACTTAGATCGTGTGGGTTTAGCAGCACATAAAAACAAATTCCCCGGACAGCTGTCTGGTGGTCAGCAACAACGTGTTGCGATTGCACGTGGTTTGTGCATGGATCCAGTATGTATGCTATTTGACGAACCGACTTCTGCACTTGATCCAGAAATGGTTGGAGAAGTTCTTGAAGTCATGAGCCAACTTGCAAAAGAAGGTATGACCATGATGTGTGTAACCCACGAAATGGGCTTTGCACGAAAAGTCTCGTCACGAGTGATTTTCATGGATCAAGGTAAAATTTTAGAAGACTGCGCAACCGATGACTTCTTTAATAAGCCAGATGAGCGTCATGAAAGAACCAAGTTTTTCTTAGATAAAATTTCCATGGTGCATTGATATATTGTTCTTGTTGAAAAATAAAACCCCAATTTAAATTGGGGTTTTAGAATCTGGAGACATTTCAAAAATGGCTTGCGTTGTAGGCTGAAATTGAGCATGTCTGAATTTCGTATTGGCGTCTAGTCTCGCCTAAAAACATACGTAGTCGCGAACATAGACGAATCATCAACAGACTCTATCAATTGCGGTCAAATAAATCGTTAAGGTTTTACTGTATTTTGAGTAAAGTTTGGCGATCTTGGTCCGTACAGCAAGCCTTTTTGCTGGTTTAAATTAGGTGAATACAACTGCGAACTCACCACACCGGATAAGGCGTAAGCTTTATCAGACAAGTGATTAGAAATCTGATCCACCACAGCACCTACTAAAGCCCCCAGTAAACCTGCGTTGCTATTATCATTGGATTGTTGAAGCCGTTCCCCACCTTGCCAAAGTAGCGTTCCAGATGCGAGGTCCACCAGCTTTGCTTCTACAGCAACTGTAGAAACAGATTGAATCACCTGATATTTAGAGCCATATTCGTTGACTTTAATATACAGTGCAGCATCTGCCCCAAAAATCTCTTTTAACTTCTGGGGAGCTACAGCTTGTGCATCAAACCCATTGGTGATCCCATTCTCTTTAAACATGGTATCCACCACAGAAATCGGAAACACATAATAACCTGCCTCAGCAACTGGAAGTGTCACTGTTGACCAGTATCCATAAGTCGCACGCGTATCAGGTGAATTATTAATTGGTGGCAGTACCAAAATCGACTTGGGTTGATGCGCATGATATGCAGCCAAATCTCGATGGGCTTTTGGGGCTACAGCGCAGCCAGTAAAAAGCATTCCGAAACAGCTTAAAGTCAGCAATTGCCTCATTTTCTTCATGGCGTTTTAACCTCAGCAGATCGAGTGGTCATTTTCTGAAGTAAACGATCCATCAATACTGTAGACTCAGGATAAACTTGACGCTCCAATTCAAAATATTCAACTGCACGAGGCGCATTATTGATATTCAAGTTTAATAATCC
The DNA here is from genome assembly GCF_015676285.1 of Acinetobacter sp. Res13-Abat-PEC15-P4-01. Lineage (NCBI taxonomy): Bacteria > Pseudomonadati > Pseudomonadota > Gammaproteobacteria > Moraxellales > Moraxellaceae > Acinetobacter > Acinetobacter sp. Res13-Abat-PEC15-P4-01. The sequence continues at coordinate 70,772 of NZ_JADAIN010000011.1, forward strand.
CAAATGTGCATATAAACCAGGCGGTACTGCTTCGTTTCTGGCTTTTGCTTTTTCAATATCTTTTTCAAGCAGCGAAATTTGTTGCTGCGGTGATGTCTTTTCAGGAGTACTCAACATCAGGTAGGTTTGTTGAGGAAATTCTCCCCAACGGTATAAAGGCTTTGGTCCAGATGAAGCACAACCGACTAAACTGAAGGTTGCCAAACAACTGATCAAGAATAAAACAATTTTCATGGGTTGATTCAAACCTATTGTGTTGACCACTTATTGGTTTGAATATCACTCACAAGATTATTGACCGCTTCACGAACAGCCAAATCTAAAACCTTGCCATTGAGTGTTGAGTCATATGATGCTGTTGATCCAAAACCTAAAACTTCCCGTTCACTAAGCGCATATTCACCTGCCCCCTGCACAGAATGTACAACTTCAGCAGTTTTTACATCCACCACATTGATATTGACTTTTGCATACGCAATCTGTGTCTTGCCACGACCAAGTAAACCAAATAATTGATGATCACCTACTTCTTTACGACCGAACTCTGAAACATCTCCAGTCAGTACGAAACGTGCACCTTTAATCGCTTGAGAAGACTGACTAAATCCAGCTTCTTGCTTTAATTCAGAGAGATTCTCTCTATTCAATACAGAGAAGTATCCTGTTTGCTGTAAATGCGTCTCTAAAATGGTTTTTGCCTGTCCACCCAAACGGTCAACATTGTCAGAAAAAATGCCACGCATATAGCTTGAGCGATTATCAAATTTACCAATTGAAATAGGCGTTTTAACTCCAGCATATTTAATTGTTGTCGTTGCAGCAGTCACTTGTGGTGCCTGAATCGTTTTAGAGGTTTCAGTCGTCGAACAAGCAGTCAACGCTACCGCATTCAAGGCAGCAATAAGTAATATTTTTTTCAAGGTTACATCTCTCTACGGTCTAAGCCCTTATAATTTGCAAGCCGATTATAACAAGCAAACAGCGTTTTAAATAATTAATTTAATTCACAAAATAATCATGCTTGAGTTAAATACTTAATTTTCATGGAACAATCACTTGATTATTTCAGTCCAAAAATTAACTTCAGACCCAGTACAGTCATTACACCGCCCGCCACTCGATCAAATAGTTTTTTAAATTTTAAATATACACGGCGCGGCTTTTCTGCAGACAATGCAACCGCAACTAAGGAATACCAGCCGACATCGATAAAAAAACACAAAATGGGTAAAACAAAATAATAATAAGTTGGAATTTCTTTGGGTAAAAGTGCAGTAAAAATACTCGCCAAAATAATGGCGATTTTAGGGTTACTCAACTGTGTGATTAATCCCAGACGATAAGCGTGTTGATAACTCATACCCAATGCAGAACCACCTGCCTGTTCAATTGGGTCTTTGGCATGTTTAATAATTTTATAAGCCAGCCAAAGTAAATATAGTCCGCCACAAATTTTTAACATGATATATGCAGAGGGTACAGCCAATAAAATCGCCTGTAAGCCCATGACAGCTAGAAGACCAAACAGTGCAGCACCTGTTCCAGTTCCCAGTGCTGTAAATAACCCGTGCTTACGAGAAATCGCAATTGAATTTTTAGCGACATACACAAATGTAGGACCAGGACTGATTGCACCCAACATCAATGCTAGCGCAATAGAGCCTAAAATCAATAACGATTCCAAGTGTTACCTCGTCACAAAAAGTATTTAAAGAAAGCTTATTTTAAGCTACAAGGGTTTTTTGAAGATACAAAAAAAATGATTATTTCATTATGAAGTTTTTCTATAGTTCAAAACGATAGCGATTTCATCTATACACTTCTATACAGTTGTGAATTATTCTCAAATACAATAGCTTCGACTAAATTTAGAGCAAAAACTCAATAAAAAATTATTTTTCAATAACTTGAATCATATCAAAAAATTAATAGATCGTATTGAGACATCCTGAAAAACCATAAGACTGAAGATTTTAATCACAAAAAATAACTTCCCTTTTCACTCTTTTTTAAGATATAAAAACCCATAATAAAACTATGGTTTTAATTTATACATCATCAAAATTTCACATTCAGGGGTAAAAATGAACAACTATAAACCTAATCATTTAGATGCTAAACAAGCACATCTTTGGATTGTTGGCGGTGGAATCGCAGGTATGGCTGCTGCTGCATTTGCGATCCGCGATGCCAAGGTTCCTGCTGAAAATATTCATATTCTGGAAGAACTGGATGTATCTGGTGGATCTATGGATGGTGCCCACACCCCCAATACCTCTCAAGCATGGGTCACGCGTGGTGGACGTATGCTGACTGATGAAACCTATTTGTGTTTATGGGATTTGTTTTCCAGTATTCCCGCTTTAGAAAATCCTGATATTTCTGTTCGTGAAGAGTGTCGTGAATTTAATGAACAGGTTAAAACTCATGCCCAAGCGCGGTTGATCAATGCACAACATGTGATATCCGATGCATCCAAACTGGGTTTAAATACATTACATCGTGCACAAATGTTACGTTTATTGGCATCAAAAGAAGAAAAAATTGGAAGTCGTCGTATAGATGAATTTTTTGATGAAACATTCTTTGAAACAAATTTCTGGCGTATGTGGCGTACTACATTCGCTTTCCAAAAATGGCATAGTGCAGCAGAACTGCGCCGCTATTTTTTACGCTTTATTCAAGAACTCCCTCGTATTCACACACTTGCAGGGGTAAAAAGAACCAAATACAACCAATATGACTCAATGATTTTACCGTTACAGCGCTGGTTGGTAGAGCAAGGTGTCGATGTTCGCTTTGGGCATTATGTGACTGAGGCTGATTTCCAAACAGATGATAACACCTCAGAACGACGAGCAACGCGCCTATATGTCAACCTTCCGGAAGGTACCGAGCAAATTGATCTCAAAGACCATGATCTGGCGATATTTACTTTAGGTTCGATTACAGCAGACTCCCGTTATGGTGGCAATGATGATGTACCGGCACTCATTCGCGATCGTCAAGATCATGGCTGGACGTTGTGGGAAACTTTGGCAAAAAAAGCGCCTGATTTTGGTCGCCCAATGACCTTTTATGGCAACATCGACGAGCATAAATGGGAATCTTTCACGCTGACTATGCATGATGATGTACTGTTAAATCGCATTATTGAATATACCGGTAATCAACCAGGCACTGGTGCATTGATGACTTGGTTTGAGTCTGGTTGGCATTTATCTATTGTTGTACCAGCCCAACCTCATTTTGCTGATTTACCTGAAGGCACATTTACACTTTGGGGTTATGGTTTTCAAATTGATCAAAATGGAGATTACATCAAAAAACCAATGTCCCAAGCCACAGGCAATGAAATCCTCACTGAATTGATCCAACAACTTGGCTTTAACGATATTCTCGAACATGTATTGGCTCATACCACAGTGACAACAGCAATGATGCCTTATGCATCGGCCTTATTTGCTTGTCGTAAGCCTGGAGATCGCCCTCAAGTGATTCCTCACGGCGCTAAAAACTTTGCATTCCTAGGGCAATTCGTTGAAATTGAGGATGATGTTGTATTCACTGTTGAATATTCAGTTCGTGGCGCCATGATTGCAATTTATGAGTTTTTTGGTGTAGAACGTGAAATCCCTGATATCTATAATGGTCTACTTGATCCAAAAGTCGGCTTAAAGGCATTAGAAACCGTCTTTCATTAAGCCGGTTTAATTCAGCCCGTATATCAACTTTGGTATACGGGCTGAAAATTCTTGCATCAAAACTTATGGTTGTAGTTCACTGGATGTATCACGAGCAGTTAAACGGTAATCTTTTTCATATACAGGCATTCCTGCAATATGAATGGAACGAACTTCAGTCTTGGTCGGTGTGGGAGGCTTTTTTTCGCATCCAACTAAAAACGCCACCAATATTACACTCAAACCCACGGATAGCTTTTTCATAGCATCTCCTCTACTTTTTGTTTTATTTATCTTTTGAGCATAACAGTTCTGTCTAAAAAAACAGCTTTTTTTTATTTCAAATGTTTTCTAATGCTTTAAGCACTTTATTCTTTACAAGGTTGATTCAGATAGGCACTTATATCTTCAGCATTTTTATTGGAATAACGATAATTAAACCGCCCTCTTTCATCAAATTTCATATCACTAAAGTACTGCGAAGCATCCACCCATACAGATTCGGCTTGCGGATATTCATTTGGTTTTAGTTGTATTTTACTATGGGTTTTCGAGCCAAACATTTTCTGAAAAACTATTGCAGGCGTATCTCTAAATTCAAAGCGGGCGATACACCCCGTCTTTTTATCTACCGCAACAACATCATCCAAGGCTTGAACCAGACCATCTTTTGAAATAAACAGGCTATGATGAAGATTAAAAGTATAGCCATAACTTAAATGCAAAAAATCGCTGGTCTGATGTTCAAGATTCAAACCTCGCTCCCAATCCACCACCAAAGGTAGTCTGTAACGGTCACCTTCATATAGCACAAAATCACAATGCTTATTCGTATCCTCATCGCATGTTTCCTGAACAACAGAAAACTGCCCAATGTTTGCCACAGTATGATGGATTGGTTCAGCATCGCTATTCACTGTAAAAAGCATCAGGATCAATATCATGACAAAAGATCGATTGGTTGTTATTTTTAACATGATTTATTCATCAAATTTTACTCAATACCAAATATACCGTTTCACTGGTGAATGTGCCATCTTCCTGAATTTGATAATATGAGCGTACTTGATCGGATATTTTGGATTGCAAATAACGGATCGTATGGATGCCCTCTTCAGGTGTTTGCATCCGCTCTACCCAACTCTGAAAATTTAACACTAAACTTTGTTTCTCAATGATTTCGATTTTAAAGCCTGCCTGTTCAACAAAAGCCATCCATTCTGACAAATTATAGTTTCGAACATGGCTGGGATCACGGATCGTTTCAATGGTTTGAATAAAGGTATCTAAAATAGGATTGGCGTTACCAATAATATCAAACATGATCACTTTGCCATTCACACGCAATACCCGGTAAATTTCATGGAGTGCCTGCGTGATATTTTGCCAATGATGTGCAGAATAACGACTGATCACACAATCGAAATGCTCAGCAGGAAAATCCAATTGCTCTGCTGCACCCACCTGCCCTATGACATGATCAAATCCCTTTTGTTGAGATTGCGTGGTCACAAGATTGACCATTTCAGGCGTAATATCATAGGCAATCACTTGCTCAGTGAATGCTGCAATCTGATAAGTGACATGCCCACCACCACAGCCTAGGTCCAAAACTTGCTTGAATTGATGCTGTTGGATTAAATTTTGCATTTTTTTAAACTCAATGCCTTGAGCATGTACTTTACTATTTAAGTATGCTTCTGATTTATTTTGATATTGTGTCTGATTAACTTGCTGTTGAGTGGTCATTGCAGTGTCCTTCTTGTTGAATAGAACTACAATAGACAACTCAATTAAAAAATAAAAATGATGTATTTTGATTAAATAAATAACTTTATTTTATCAATATTAACTCATGATAACCCGATAATCAGACTGACAAGGGCTTTGAATGATAACATCCTGTACTCCCATCTCGTTTCCGATCTTAATATTATAGTTAAATGAGAAATCACCGTTATCATTAAAATTTGCAGTACTCGGATAGCTGAACTGTTTGAATTGAGGCACTTTATTATTGAGCACTAAACGAACTCGAAAATCAGGAACACTATAAAAAACCAATGAATTTGGCATATTCTTTAAATTTGATTCATAGGTGACGAAACAGCTCTGTGAACCATTCATGGCAAGAAAACTGCCATAATCTTTTTGCTGGTTTTTATCATTTACCACCATGAGATTATGGTCACCCCCTGTAGCCCCCATCAGAAAACCCATCAAGTATGGATTGAACTGATAAACATGTGCAGTTTTACTCCATTGTTCAAGCAATACCTGACGCTTCCCTTTCGCGTCATACAGTACATAATCACAGGTATAACGATTCTTAGCACATGATTCTACTTTAATTTTTACCTTTCCTGCATGTCCCAATATCTGATCCTGTTCAGTATCCACTTCGACAGCGGCATTACTCTGTGCAAAAATCGAACCACTGGTTAAAATACTGATTACAAACAAACTCTTCTTTATTTTTTTCAACATAAAAATTTTCCGGCATCTAAGCATTTTTCAAAATATAACCCGTTGATCATGCTTGATTTTTAAAATCCGATCACTCACTTTTTAAACATGGTGAACTTTTCGACTTGTGGTCTTTCCCCCAGGTTCGAAAGCCTTGGGTATCAATATGGTAACGGTTATTCCCATATACCCCTAATCCCATTTTATAGTTTTTGCCTTCCACTTTCCAAAAATGGCACATTTTTTTAACCAACATTTCGCGATCACTTTCAATTGTTTCTTTAGGAGACAAGATGTGAAAATCTACAGCATAATTATTTAAATGCTTGCTTTTCCCAGCACCACCGACACAGTGATTTAGTTCAGGTGCACGATAGATCGCTGAGATTGTATAGGTTTTAAAATATCCATTGCGATTTAACTTTTCCACCAGTTGCAAACTACTCACCACGTTTTTCCAATAAGCTTTAGGAGGAATGGCAAAACGTTTGGAATAGCAGCGTTCAGGCATATAATTTCGAGTCGTGGTGAGTTCCATTAAGCTCGGCGGATGTTTTAAATACTGAGACATAAATTGATAGTAATCCGCTAGTAAACGGGGGTCTTGTTGAGCCTTCCACAGCTTGAACTGCTGTTCGATTTGTTGCTCTGATGCTTTTTTTGAAGATGATGAATGTTCTGCATTTTTTTCAGATGGTACACAGCCATTCAAAGCCGCGAAACTGATACAGCCCATGATGAATATTAATTTAGAATTTTTCACAATGACAGCACACGTATTGTTTTATTTTATAAACTGAATAAATCAAAAACTGGATTTAGGATATTTATGATTTCTATCACAAAGATATTCTAACCAATCCCATCTTTGATAACCGCTCACTTTACAAAAAATCACACAGATAATGATTTACAACGGACAAAAATGTCCGTTAAATATCACTATAAAATTAACACCCTCTCAAGCTATGCGAAAACGCCAACAACTGGCAGCACAAAATCGTGAAGATTTACTCGATGCCGCCCTTACTATTTTCCGTAAACAAGGGATTCGTGCGCCTTTACAACTCGTGATTGATCAGGCAGGAGTAGGCAGAGCCACTTTTTATCGTAATTTTCAAGATCGTCGAGAATTGGTGATTGCGTTAATGGAACAAGCTTTGACTCGTTTAGATGAACGGGCAAAAAGTTTTTCCCAATACCCCGATGGTTTGATTCGCCTGATTCGAAATCATGTTGAAAATTTGCCCTATCTGACTGCATTAATGGAATATTGGCGTGTGATAGATCGTAACGACCCTGTCATGGTGGATATCTACCAACGGCGAGATGCGATTTTACAACCGTTGATTGACCAAGCCATTACACATCAAATTTGCCGCCCAGATCTCACCCCCAAAGACTATGCACTGATTACCGGAATTTTGCGTGCTTCATTTCAAGGTCTGACGGATGAAGAACAAGTTCAACTTGCCACAAGAGCTGTAGATTTGCTGATTGATGGTATCAAGGCGTAATTGGGACAGTTATGGATAAATCACCACGTATACTTGAACCGGCACCCGATTGGACGCCTGAAGAACGTCCAACCTTGCCTGGATCTCCTGCAGTTATTGCACATCCAACTTATAAGAAACTGATTTACTTTTTTATTGGGTTATTTGTGGCAATTTCAGGAAGTTTAAGTAATGGATTTATTACTGCAAACCTCCCCTTGATCCAAGGTGAATATTCACTCACGCCATCTGAAGCTGCATGGATTCCTGCTGCTTATGTGATGGCAAACATCAGCTCCAACATGATTTTATTTAAAGCAAGACAACAATATGGTCTTCGGCTTTTTTCAGAAATCGGGTTGATTTTGTTCATCTGTGTTTTGGTTTTACACATTTTTGTTCATACTTTTGAAATGGCACTGTTTGTCCGTGTCATCAGTGGTCTCGTTGCAGCACCGCTCAGTTCACTGGGTATGTACTACATTATGCAAGCCTTTCGACGAGAAAATTTTGGTCGTGGAATTTATCTTGCGCTGGGCTTCCAACAGTTGGGAATTCCGCTGGCTTGGATCATTTCTCCTTCACTGGTCGATGTGAATGACTGGGTGGTGTTATATACCTTTGAACTGGGTTTAGCGATCTGTTGTTTGGCAATGGTGGTGTCTTTAAAGTTACCCCGCAGTTTAAGAATTGAAGTATTTGAAAAGCAAGATTTCTTGACCTTTGCCTTATTAGCTCCGGGATTTGCCTTACTCTGTATCGTACTTAGCCAAGGTCCTATTCTTTGGTGGTTTGAAGTCAAGTGGTTGGGATATGCCCTCATTGCAGGATTTAGCTTAATCATGATTGGCTTGACCTATGAACATTACCGGGTTAATCCATTGATTATTACCCGTTGGCTGGGTTCAGCGAGCACACTAAAATTCGTGTTTGGTGCTTTGGCAATTCGTTTGCTGATGTCAGAGCAAAGTTATGCAGCGGTAAATTTCTTAAAGACCATGGGCATGGGTCCAGATCAGTTCGTTACACTTTATAGTGTGATTTTTTTAGGCATTGCGTCGGGTACAGTTTTTAGCGCACTGACCTTTAAACGTGAGCGAATTTCATGGCATCTGGTTGGTGCAGTGATTTTGGTTCTGATCGCTTGTGCTTTGGATTATCACCTCACCAGTGATGTACGTCCAGAAAACTTCTATCGCAGTCAGTTTATTGTGGGTTTTGCCAGCGGTATGTTTATTGGTCCTTTATTATTGACGGGTTTTATCAGTGTCTTACAAAAAGGTCCAACGCATATGGTTACTTTTGTGGTGCTGTTCTCGGCTACACAAAGTTTTGGCGGTTTAATTGGAAATTCATTTTTTTCAACCTATCAACAATTGCGTACCCAAAATTACCGAGCAGAAATAGTCAGCGATTTATCTCCAACAGACCCGCTTGTTGTACAGCGCCTCGCCTTATATCAACAAGCAGCCAATAAATATACAATTGATAATACTTTGGAACAGAATCAAGCTTATCGTAATCTTAATCAGATTGTGACACGTGAAGCTCAGGTACGCGCATACAACGATGTGATTGCATTAAATGGAATATTCGCCATTTTACTGCTGATTTGGAGTAGTTTAAATATTACATGGTCACGTTACCAACTCAAAAAACAGCAACTGGCCCTCAATAGCAGCTAGACAACGCTCATGATTTTTTATCGATTAAATACCCATGACGTCATTCTATGCATTAAAAATATTTGAGAATTCTTATGTCACAAGATCAAAAACCAACTGAAACGGCAACGCCTGCACCTGCACCTGCACCTGCACAGCAGACATCAGGAGCAACTGTAACGCCACCGCCATCAAGTAAATTAATTCCTACAGCCAAAAGAACATTGTTGATTATGTTTTTGGTATTGCTGGTGGGGATTGCGGTGATTATGCGTGCTTGGAAAATTGGTCCGTTTGACAGTGCAGTAGAGTCAACCGACAACAGCTATATCAAAGGTAAAACCACTGTTCTATCTTCGCAAATTAATGGTTATATCAAAGATGTCCTAGTCACCGATTTTGATCATGTCAAAAAAGGTCAGCCGTTAATGCATATTGATACCACCACCTATGATCAGAAAGTTACTCAGGCTGAAGCGGGTGTTGACCAGGCCAACACGACTTTAGCCAATCAAAGCCAAGCCATTGAACAGCGCAAAGCGGATATCGTCGCAGCACAGGCCAAAGTTGAACAAGCCAGAGCAAGCTATGAGTTATCTACAGCACAACTTCGTCGTTATCAACAACTGGGCAACAGTGGTGCGACCTCTAAAACCGAACAAGACAAAGCCGCAGCAGATGTAAAAAATAATTTGGCATTATTAAAGCAGGCTGAGGCAAACGTTTTAGTCGCTCAAGAGGCCTTGAAAACAGCACAAGTTGCTGAATCTGGACTTAAAGCACAAGTCACCAATGCCAAAGCACAATTTGACCAGGCAGTGACCACTAAAGACTACAGTATTATTTCAGCACCGATGGATGGACAACTTGGAGAAGTAACACCGCGTGTTGGACAATATGTTTCAGCAGGAACACAGTTGATGTATCTGATTCCACAACAGACCTGGGTGATTGCCAACTTTAAAGAAACTCAAATCGCGGATATGCGTATTGGACAGAAAGCAAGCTTTACTGTGGATGCAATGAAGCATCAAAAATTTACTGGACACGTTGAACAAATTTCACCGGCTGCCGGTGCTGAATTTAGCGTATTGAAACCAGACAACACTACAGGAAACTTCACCAAAGTTGTGCAGCGCATTTCAGTGCGGATTGCAATTGATCCAAATCAAAAAGGTTTAGAGTTCTTACGACCAGGAATGTCTGTAGTGACTTCTGTCGATACACAATCCTAGTTGATGCTGGCGACCGAATGGCGTTTCGCAGAGTATGTTTACTCAAATCTTTATTCCTTGACAGATTTGAGTAAACTAACCTGTAAATACATTTCCCTTTACGAAAGATTTGCTCAAGATGACGATGTTTGATCCCATTGCCCAAACAATTTCTGATCAGCACTTAGATTTAGATTATTCTGTGCAACTCACGGTTAGGCGTCTTGACCAAATTCATCCAAACATTTCAGGCAATAAATTTTTTAAACTTAAATATAATTTTATAGAAGCTCAGCGTCTTGGCTTTAAAAAAATTCTGACTTTTGGTGGCGCATATTCCAATCATATTGCTGCAACAGCGTATGCAGCACAATTCTTCGGCTTTGAAAGCATGGGAATTATTCGTGGAGAGGAATTAGCCAATAAAACGTATAACCCCACCCTCAAGCTTGCCCAACAAATGGGCATGGATTTAAAATTTGTTTCACGTGAAAATTATAAGCTAAAGCAAGATCCTGAGTTTAATCAGCAACTCCAAGTAGAGTATCCCGATAGTTATATAATTCCTGAAGGCGGTACGAATGGCTTGGCGATACAAGGCTGTCAAGAAATTTTAAATCCTCATGATTATACTCAGTATGATGTAATCTGTTGTGCTGTAGGGACAGGTGGAACAATTGCAGGCATTATTGAAAGCAGCGCGCCTAAACAACATATTCTTGGCTTCTCGGCACTAAAAGGTGATTTCCTTAAACAGGATATTCAGCAGTGGACACAGCGGACCAATTGGTCACTCACAGATGCCTACTGTTGCGGTGGTTATGCCAAGACAACACCTGAATTACTGTGCTTTATTGAAAATATTGAGCAACAATTTCAATTGCCGCTGGAACATATTTATACAGGCAAAATGTTCTACGGCGTTTTTGATCTGATCTCTAAACATTATTTTGCTGAAAATACTCGCATACTCCTGATCCACAGTGGGGGCTTACAAGGTCGATTACAAAAAATCTCGATCAATCAAAAAAAGTGATGTGTCATCATTATATTGATAATTTCAGTGGCTTTGACAGAAGCGAGAAACAGAACTGTTGGATAATGTCTCGCATATAACCAGATAAAATAACTCTCATTCTTACTGAATAATTGTTCTGAAAATTCATCTAAATTTGTCTATAATCCCCTGCTGATCATTATCATGAGTGTGTTATGTCTTCGAGCCAATACGATGTTGTAGTCCTTGGTGCAGGTGCTTCAGGTTTAATGCTTGCAGCCAAAGCTGCTGCACGTGGACGTAAAGTTTTGGTCGTTGAGAAAGCCAACAAAGTGGGTAAGAAAATTCTCATGTCCGGTGGTGGAAAGTGTAATTTCACCAACCTCTATGTTGAGCCTGATCATTTTATTTCACATAATCCTCATTTTGTTATCTCAGCCCTTACACGTTATACCAATTGGGATTTTATTGGTATGGTTTGTGAATACGGTATCGACTATGAAGAACGTAAACATGGGCAGCTGTTTACCCTGAATGGTGCCAAAGAAATTTTAGCCATGCTGCTCAATGAATGTGAAAAAACCCATCTGGTCGACATCAAAACCAGTTGCGAAGTCAAAGGCATTACATGTAGCGCAGAGGATCATTTTCAGGTTGCAACGAGTCTCGGCTATTTTCAAGCGCAATCCGTTGTGGTTGCTTCGGGTGGTTTATCCATACCCACTTTAGGTGGGTCAGGGATTGGCTATGAAATTGCCAAACAGTTTGGTCACCACATCTTCCCAACACGAGCAGGCTTGGTTCCTTTTACTTTCTCCGATCAATTTAAAGAAGTGACAACACGCCTAAGTGGTAACGCAGTCGAAGCAACACTATCCAACGATCTCAACAGTTTTACTGAAGCCCTGCTGTTTACCCACCGTGGTTTAAGTGGTCCAAGTTCGTTACAACTGTCCAATTACTGGAATGCAGGACAAACCTTTAATATCGATTTTCTACCGAGTCTCGAATTATTTGATTTTTTCAAGGCAAAAAAACAAACTCAAGCTAAAGTTTTGCTGAGAACTTTATTGACTGAACATTTACCTAAAAGTGTAGTGCTTGAATTACAAAATCTGATTTGGTCAACATGGGCAGAAACAGCAATTGGACAATTAAGCGATGAAAAGCTTGAACATATCGCCAAGCAATTACATCAATTCGAAGTTAAACCTTCCGGTACAGAGGGCTATCGAACAGCTGAGGTCACTTTAGGTGGAGTGGATACTACTGAGGTTTCTTCCAAAACCATGGAAAGTAAAAAGCAAAAAGGTTTGTTTTTTATTGGTGAAATTCTGGATGTCACTGGGCATCTCGGTGGATTTAATTTTCAATGGGCATGGGCTTCAGCACATGCCGCATCTGAATATGTTTAAACCCTCTACACTTGGAGTTTATCCATTTACTCCAAATAGTCTGTTTGAAATAAAATAAGTTGGTTTTGGATTTGCTGTTTTTGGGTAACGCGTTGAATCGCCAAATCCATACGATTCTGTCGGTCTTTTCTAGCAAATAAAGACTGATGAATTTTTTGAACAAAATGGATTAATTTCATTTCTATTTCCTTTAAAAATGACTTTTATTCAGCTCGATTGATGTTTTACTTCTTACATATGAATGACTTGAATTTAGACAATAAATCAGTCGATGTCTATCTTTTTTCAAGAAAAAACATCATATAAAGCACTTCACTTATACCGAATCAATCACGGTTGGGATTTATTTTGAGATTCGTCTTGTTTTTCAACAAAATCCGCTTGCTGCTTCTTGGGCTTTGAAAAAACAAATTTATATGCACTTGCCAAAAAACCAACCGTAATACCGGCGATCACAATTGGAGCAATAAAATTATTTGGCTTTTTCTTTGACATCTCAATCTCCCTTATTTTTTGACCTTAAAATAAAAAATCGATCAAGCTTTCATCCTGATCGATCTTTGTCAGGATTTACATGTTAATTCGGGTCATCTTTATCCTCTTTAAAAGAATCGGTTAAAGATTTATATTCATTTTCGATCGCAGGTGTATCTGCTGTAACTTGGCTCGAATCTGCTACAGGAGTGACAGCTGAATCTGTATTCTTCTGATTTAAAGGATTTGGTTGAGTTGCCTGTTGTTTTGCTTTGTCAATCAAATCTGTTAAAACACGTTCAGCAGGTTGACGACCACCCAGACCAAACGCCAAGGCAAATGCCACTGCAACAGAACCCAAGGTTAGACCAAATGCAAGGTTAACAATTGAATCTGCAATACCCATGGCTTTTAAGCCCATTGCAATCACCAACCCCATGATCAATACACGAACGAGATTTCCCAACCATCTAGAACTGTTATATTCTCCACGTTGTACAACATTTGCCACGATATTGGCCAGCCAGAAACCAATAACCAGTATGACGGCACCCAAGAGAATATTCGCACCAAAGTGGATGAACATCGAGATCAGCCCACTGACCTGCTCAAAACCGAGTCGATTCGCAGCTTCTGAAACTGCAAATAACATGGTAAAGAACACAATTAAATATCCAATGATGCAAGAAACTTTAGTTTCACCTAAAAAGCGTTGTACATCTAATTTAGCAGGAATTGAATCTACGCCTGTTTCTGCAACAACTTCCGCAACCAAACGTCCTACAAAACGGGACACCACATATGCAACAATTAAAATTAATCCTGCTGCAATAATATGTGGAATCGCATACATAATTTCACCCAACATCATTGTTGCAGGTTGTGAAATTGCCTGTATACCCAAAGCTTCAAATGCCACGATTAAAGCAGTAATCATGACCACAGCAAAAACAAATGAACCTAAAAACTTAGACAATCCCTGATCTGAATTTTTAAATAACCCCACTTTTTCAGCTTGGCTTTGTAAATTTAAACTACTGATTAAGCCCTCAACAATCCCACGAACAATTTTCGCCAAGATATAACCAACAAAAATGATCACACCCGCAATAAAAATATTAGGTAAATAAGAAATGGCTTCATTCAACATCGATTGAACAGGAACCAATAATCCCTGCAATCCTAAGATTGACAGAACAATTGGCAGGAACAACAATAAAATCAGCCAGTAAACAATATCGGCGATATTGTGGCTAATTGGACTGACACCGACATCTGCACTTAGCTTTTCATCCAGTTGAGTACGATCCAAAGCTTTTTTTAGCCCGACTTTAACGAGATTTGCTACAATCCATCCAATAAATCCTATCGCTACAGCAGCCAGCAATTGCGGGATAAACAACAAGAATTGTTGAATCATCAAACTAAATGGACTACTCACACTGTTCAGGTTCAATACATTGAGCGCACCAATTACAGCAATGACCATAACCACCCAGAAAATAATTCTGGAAAGTATACTCTCGATGTTTGAACGATGCCCTGTAGCAGAAGATAATTTCGAATTCGTTCCCAGTTTCTCTAGGATCTTTCTAAAACCTGCTGCGACAATCAATGCAATAATCCATCCAACAATGAGGATAGCTACAGCGGCTAAAATAGGGTGAAATTGATTCCAATAATACATGGCATCAAAATTCCCCTGAGTGTGTAAAATTTCATTCATTTTTATTCCCTCAAGTTATACATTTATAACAATTTGAGTGTGCTCAAATGACTTCAAGCATCATTCTTATTTTCAACAGAAAGCGTGATGAACTACTCTTTTACTTTATAATTTGCTTATATAACGATCAATTTTTACTGCATAAATACAACAAAACAAAGCATAAATGCTAAGCAGAATCAAAAAACCCCAGCTTACTGGCTAGGGTTTTTGCTTAAGTTATCATTTAAATTATTGATAAATTTGAAATTAGAGCCAATCGGCTATCATGTAAACAAGCAATGATAAAAGAAATAACCCCACAAGAATAAGCATATAAATTGGTAAGCGATTCTTATGTGTGATCTCTTCATTACTGGTTACATAAGATGGTTTATTGAAATCGTGTCTCATGATATCCACCTCCATCAATTTGATGTATTTTTATACTACCAGTCTATTCATCAACTTTGTGTAAAATATTTTAAGTAAAAGTAAATTTTAATCTAACGCAGTACGAGACAGATAAATGGGCTATAATATGTACCCCCATTTTTGTTGACTATTGTATATATGGCATATCAACGACAAAGTGTCGCACTCGATCTAGACACCGATGTCACTCATCAATGCTTCTTACATACATCTAGAGATGATCATTTAATCGGAATCATTGAGTTTAGTAAGCCTAGCTATATTTTAAAGTGGGGAGATCTCGAATATTTCCGTAGACGTACTGATGAATTTTCAGTAATGCCTTTCCCTGAATGTGTCAATGCGATGATTATTGATATTCGTAATGTCAGTTCATTTTTAGACAATGATGTTCCCATTATTCCCTGGCGTTTACTTGAGGAAGATTGCCCAATACGACTCGTCGTTCCTCAAGATCGCTTGGAACATTATGCGGGAATTTTTGAGCCCACTTGGCTCACCTCTGATATTGAAGTCGCAATTCATGAGTTACGAGAGTTTATGGATATGTTTGTCCACTAATCGATCAGCAAATATGACTGATGCTGGATTCTATTCTGCAAACATTTTTGCCGCCATCCGTTTTGCCTGCTTTCCATAAAACCAATGGGTAATTAAATAAAGAGGAATGGCAAGCAGGAGCAGCATAATGGTCATTGTGCTCAAAAATCGAATATTTTGCATATAGGCAAGGAATGTTTGCCAAATTTCAGGGTCGTTGCGGGAAAAAAACCAAACGCCTGCAAAAACACCCAATAAATTATAACTCCAGAAAATGAGCGTGAAACCTAAGGTTAAACTTCTACGTTCTTTATCAGTAGGTGCCCGACGTTGTTGTTTGAGAAAACGATGCAATACAATAATCATGGCAAGTAAATAAGGTATTGCTGTTAATACACCAGCAATCTCATTGGGTAAAATTGCTGCCAATACACCAGCAATCATCGTTAACACTAAACAGAGTAGAAAAAACCAGAAAAAATATTTGTTTAAAGAAACCATAGTGTCGACTTAAATTGCAATCAGAACCGCATTATAAAATTTTTTAAATTTTTTTTCATTTTCTTGTCAACCAATCTGAAACTGTTGTCGTTATATAAGTATAAGGTCTGCAGCAACCAAGTTTATTGCACGGCATCCGCAGTTAAATTTGGAGACCTTAACTCCCCCAGAGAGACTAAAAACTTATGCTTCTTCAAGATTTAGAATAGCAGCCTGAATCTTTACACATGAAGTATTTTGGCCGACGATTTACTCATCACTCGAATCGTCGGCTTTTGTTTTTTTGATCTTTGGTATTTTTCAATGCCTCATTTCTGAATAAGCGTAATATTCTGATCAGTCGAACCAAGCATTGTTCTTTTATTGAATGCTGATCAATGGGTTAATTTACTTGATATAGTCCAACCAACTCAATCTTCATACTTCGTGCCTCGTATCGACTCAAAAACACAGCGAGTTGCAAACGTCAAAAGACGCTATATTTGCTCTATGATTTTTCAACGGATTGACTATAAAGACTACTTCAGTCTAAGTTGTTGTGATACTTTTAAAATGGCTAAAAATCCCGCTACAGTAAAAGCCAACATCAATATTCCCATATTGAACAAATGATTCCAAACCAGAAAGTTCAGTACGACTCCCCCCAGAAGACCACAGGCGAATTGCATACTGCCCATAATCGCACTCGCTGTACCAGCTCTAGAACCTTGTTCAGACATTGCTAATGCCATTGCATTGGGTCCTGTAAAACCAATTCCTGAAACGGTGAGGAATAAACCCAGCATTACAACGACCAAAGGCGCTTGAAGCATTAAACCCGCTCCCACGATAATCAGTGCACCTGTGACCTGAATCAATCCTCCTAACGTTAAACGGTGGATCACTGAAAAGCGATTGGCTAAGCGTTTGTTGATTGAAGACAGTAAAATAATACCAAAAGCATTAAAACCAAAAGCAATTGCGAACTGTTGCTGTGTTAAATGATAGCCATCCATCAGTACCGCTGCCGCAGAACTGATATAACAAAAAAGGGCAGCACCAGTAAAACAACCTGCCATCATGGGAAAGCGAAAACTTCGATCTTTAAAAATAGCAGCATATAAAATAAAAACCTGACTAAAATTCAATTGAAGTCTACGTGAAGGTGCCAAGGTTTCTTTAAATAAGAAATGAACGCAGGCTAGACAGATCAAGCCAATGATAAATAAAGCAACAAATACCGCTTGCCAGTGAAAGAAATTCAGAATTGCAGCACCTATTGACGGCGCGAGAATCGGCGCTATCCCCATCACAATCATCATGCTGGCAAAAGCTTGAGCCGAGCCTTGCACATCGAGACGATCACGAATGGCGGCACGTGCCATGACCACACCAACGCAACCGCCCAGCGCCTGTAAAATTCGTGCAGCAATCAATGACCAATGATCAGGAGCTAACACGCACAATAAGCTGGCAAAAGCGAACAGGGTCATACCAAAGTAAAGTGGTTTTTTACGACCGATGCGGTCGCTGATTGGGCCATAGATCAATTGCCCCACAGCCAAACCAAAGAAATATGCAGGTAAAGTATTGGCAACTTGCTGGGTGGAGACATTAAAATCTTGCGCCATTTGTGGGAGTGCTGGCAAATACATATCGATAGATAAAGGACCTAACGAGGTAAATAGCGCCAAAAGCATAATCCAACCTGTTGAATACTGTTGACCAGCGTTTTTTTCAGACATAGATCGTTTATAATTTCATACTAAATATTGCAATCAAGTTTACACTGTCCGTTGTAAGATGTGTCACAAAGATCAGTGAAAAATCAGCTCAGCAATAAAACAATCACCCCAGCAATAACACCGTATCGATTGAATAAGGACTTTCTTTGAACACATGGCTGTTAAAACTACGAAAAGCTACCTATAACACAAGTTTCATGTATAACTTGAGGATGATCATCGCCTTTACGGGCACTGCTTTTGTTCCTTATTTATTGGATCAACAGTTGATGACCATTCCATTGACCTTGGGTGTAGTTGCAGCCGGTTTGAGTGATATTGATGACCGCTTTTCAGTGCGGATCATGAATTTGATTTATACCTATATCGGATTTTTTATCACCGCTGCCTCAGTCAGTCTGCTGTTCCCCTATCCCGTGCTTTTTGCATTAGGTTTAATTGTTTCTTGTATTGGATGGATTTTACTGGGTTCCTTGGGAAGACGCTATGCCACCATTTCTTACGGTTGCTTAGTCGTTTCAGTTTATTCCATGCTTGGAGTTCATCTATTTGAGCAATGGTATATCCAACCCAGCTTATTGGTTATTGGGGCAATTTGGTATGGTCTCATTTCTACCATCAGTTTTTTGCTCTTTCCAGTGCGCCAGGTTCAAGACAAACTGTCACAATGTTTTTCGTCGTTGGGCAATTTTCTTTTTTCTAAATCCAACTTGTTTGATGTCGATATGACACCGACCAGCTATCAAGACAGCATGATTAGCCTGTCCATGGAAAATGGTCAACTGATTAGCATTTTTAATGATATGCGTACGGCATTGCTCACCCGTCTAAAAGGTGACCGAGGGCAACGTGATACACGACGTAGTTTACAATACTACTTTGTAGCACAAGATATTCATGAACGCGCGGATTCAGCGCATATTGATTATCAAAAACTGGCAAAAATGTTTGAACATAGTGATGTTTTATTTCGCTTTCAACGTATTTTGGCTTTACAGGGTAAAGCGTGCAAGGATTTAAGCGACAGCATTTTACATCGAACCACTTATCAACATAATGCCCGCTTTGAACATGCCTTTAAAAATTTAAAACAGTCGCTAAACAAACTTAAAAAAGAAGAACATTATGATCTCATCTGGATCAATTCATTATTCGCACTCTATCAAAATTTGAAATCGATTGATGCTCAATTGCAGAACCTAGAAACTGAACGTCACATTATAAATGATCAAAATAAAAACGTTGAACAACAACTGAAAGATGATGATTTAAAAGGCTGGGATGATATTGTCATCCGCATCAAACAAAATTTAACACCTGAATCAGTCTTATTCAGACATGCAATTCGGGTTTCTGTGGTTTTATTTATCGGTTACGTTTTTGTGCAATTAACCAATATTCAATATGGTTATTGGATCTTATTAACAGCACTCTTTGTCAGCCAACCAAACTTTAATGCCACCAAACGCCGCTTAAGATTACGCATCGTGGGAACTCTCGGTGGAATTATATTAGGTTATGCGATCTTATTCTTTGTCCCTTCCATTGAAGGACAGCTCTTGTTGCTCGTGATAAGTGGCGTGCTATTTTTCGACCTCCGCAGTAAACAATACGCCCAAGCAACAGCCTTCATTACCATCATGGCACTGATCAACTTTAACTTAGATGGGCTGGGCTTTGAAGCAGCTCTACCGCGTATGATCGATACGGTAATTGGATGTGCCTTAGCCTGGTTTGGGGTGAGCTTTATTTTTCCAGATTGGAGATTCCGTCGTTTGCCTAGAACCATTCAACGTTCTTTGGAAGCACAATGTAATTATCTGGCTGATGTGGTTACCCAATATCATCAGGGGCGTAACAACAGTCTGAACTACCGTATTGTACGTCGAGCAGCTCACAACACAGATGCGGATGTTGCATCATTGATTTCAACTTTGGCAACAGAACCGGATTTTGATCAAAGTCAGAAAACATTGGCTTTTGAGTTTTTATGTTTGAATCATACCTTCCTCAGCTATATCGCGGCATTGGGTGCACACCGTGAAAAAATCCAGGATCAGCAGGTTTTAAATCTACTGGATCAAGCTTTGGATGATATTCGTGGTGCCTTGTTACGGGATGAAATGCCTGATTTAACAGCACATAATATGCTACAAGCGATTCGCACTCGCTTAGGTCAATCGGAAGCAGATGACTCTAAATCATTGATTATTCTTCAACAACTTTCATTAATGTTTAGTATTCTCAAACAACTGAGTACTCTCAAACAAAATTTAAGTCATGCCCGTGACGATCAATCTACGGAATTAGCTTCTTTATAAAAGAGCATAAAATTTGCCTAGATATTTGGTACAATAGGCGCACTAAATCTTGGGATTTAGTGCTAAACTCTGACTAGATTTACATACATTACTGACACTATGACTGCCAAGAACATTTACGCTTATACCTTACAACCAGTTCCATACGAAGTATCGGAAGCCGAACAACGTAGTGCTCAACTTGCGATTTGGCGCAGTACCAATAAAATTGGGACTAAAGCTTGGGCAATCATGGGTGTCGCTGTTGTCCTTTCCATTCTGGGTATTGCCTTAATTAAAAACTACTCCACCATTATTTTTTGGGTCATTCTTGCCTGTGTGGCGATTTATCTTTTAGTACGAAAATTTGGGCTTGAATGGTATGTAAAACGTAAGATGAATGAGTTTCCAGTTCAAGAAATTAAAGGTGTCAAATTAGGTGTACAGCCAAGTGGTATCGTGATGCGCCAGCAAATGGGCGTACAAGAAGGGGTGGGTACAATTGGCTGGAAAGATGTTTATGAATGGTATAACACACCAGAATTTTTACTTGTGAATTTTAAAGTAAAAGGTCAGCAAGGTGCCTATATCTTACCTAAGCGTATGGACAGCAAAAATTTCCCATTCGAGACTTTGCGTAAACATCTTAAAGAAACAGTTGGCGAAGCAAAAACACTGTAAACGTTAAAGACTTCATAAAACCTCCATTGTTGGAGGTTTTTTTACATTTATGACGACTATTTTAATAAAAATGATAATGAGAATAAATATTATCTGCAAAATTCATTATCTCTCCTAGATATTCAGCTATAATCTACAATCAAACAATTCTTCCCTTTCCATCACCATGTTTAAAAAGACTTTTTTCCAAATACACTGGTTTTTAGGCATTACAGCGGGCTTGATCCTTTCGATTATGGGGGTTACAGGTGCGATCTACTCTTATGAACAACCGATTCAGAGATGGTTAAATCCAGACAGTTATACTGTAAAAGTTGAAAATCATGCGAAATTAACCCCTGCTGAAATTTATCAACACTTTCAAGTTCAAAATCCTGAAATGAAGATCAACAGTATTACTGTTGCCAAAGTGCCTGAAGAAGCGTCAAATATCAATATTGTTAAAGAAGGTGCACGTAGAGGGTATACCATGATGGTCAATCCCTATACGGCAGAAATCCTGCCTGAAGTTAGAGGCAAAGATTTTTTTCAATTTATACAACAACTGCACCGCAATCTTACAGTAGGTGAAGTCGGTAAACAGATTACTGGTGCAAGTACCTTGATGCTTATCTTCTTTGTACTCAGCGGTTTGTATCTTCGTTGGCCAAAAAAACATTCTTTTAAACAGTGGTTTGCATTAAAGCCTAAACTCAAAGGTCGCAATTTCCTTTGGGATTTACATGCAGTGGTCGGAACTTGGGTGGTTATTTTCTATTTGCTTTTAGCATGTACAGGACTGTATTGGTCATATGACTGGTGGCGTGATGGCATGTTTAAGGTGATGGGTGTTGAAAGACCTCAACCCGAAATGCAAGGACCTCGCATGGGTGAAGGCAAAGAGCGTCAAGGCAATGCCACACAATTGCAACAAGGACGTGATCAGCATCTACGTAATGGACCACGACAAGCAAAAGAAGGTCTAAAACCTGAACAGATCCAAAAAGTTCTGACACAGACATGGAATGGCTTTAATTCACAAATCAAACGGGATTACTCGACGCTGACGATTTCGATTCCGAAAAAAGCCGATGGTAAAGTCGAACTCACATTTGTTGATGCAATTCCGCAGCATGAGCGTGCACGAAACAAAGCGATTTATGATTATCAAAATGCTCAAATTGAAAAAATTGATTTATATGAAGTTAAACCGTTGAATGAAAAAATCATGAGCAGTATGTTACCTGTTCATCGCGGTAGCTTTTTTGGTCCAGTATTCCAATTTATTATTATGCTTGCCGCTTTGGCAATGCCATTGTTCTTTATTACAGGATGGATGCTCTATTTAAAACGTCGCAAACAAAAGAAATTAACCCTTGCAGCGAAACAGTCTGGCTCAGCAATTCAAATTGATCCCAATGCAACACCATGGTTAATTGCTTATGCTTCACAGACAGGTGTATCTGAACAATTGGCATGGCGCACTTCTATCAGCCTGCAAGAAGCACATCAACCCACTACTGTAAAATCTGTCCAACAGCTTTCTGAAGAAGATTTAAAACAAGCGAAGCAAGTTTTATGGATTGCCAGTACTTATGGGACTGGTGAAGCACCTGATCTAGCATCGCATTTTGAGAAGAAGTTAATGAGCAAATCATTAGACCTGTCTCATCTCAAATATGCAGTTTTAGCCTTAGGCTCACAAGACTATCCAGAAACTTACTGTAGCTTTGGTCATCGTATTGACCAGTGGTTACAACAATCTGGAGCACAGCAATTATTTAGGACCATTGAAGTCAATAATGGCAGCAATAGCGACATTCAACAATGGAATAAGGCTTTGACACAAGCCACCAAACTTGACCTGCAAACCATGTCGATTGATAAAGTTTTTGATCAGTGGCATTTGAGCAAACGAGAATTACTCAATCCAGACAGTTTAGGTGCACCTGCATTCAATATTGAACTCCATGCCTGTCATGAAACAGTATGGCAAGCAGGTGATATCGCAGAAGTTCAAACGGGAAACAGCCCAGAACGTATTCAAAAATTTTTGGATAAATATCAAATTGATCCCGATACACCAGTCGATTCACACGAACAACAGCCGATTAAAAATATTCTTTGGGATCGAGATTTAACTGTTGAAGTTGAACCTTTTGCCAACATGGAACATTTACTTGAACAGTTAGCAACTTTGCCTACTCGGGAATACTCGATTGCCAGTATTCCAAGTCAACAAGTATTACGCTTGGTGGTTCGTCAACAGCGTGATGCTCAGGATGAACTTGGTTTAGGCTCAGGCTGGTTGACCTCACACTTAAAATTGCGTGACAAAGTTGCGTTAAGAATTCGCAATAATGATTCATTCCATTTAATCACGGATAATCGCCCGATTATCTGTATTGGGAATGGGACAGGGATTGCTGGTTTAATGAGTTTAATCCATGCCCGTGTTCGTCTGGACTATACGGAAAACTGGTTAATTTTTGGTGAACGCCAGCAAGCACATGATTTCTTCTTTAAGGACACCATTCAAGCTTGGCAAAATACAGCAATGTTACAACGGATCGACTTGGCTTTTTCCCGTGATCAAGCAGAAAAAGTCTATGTTCACCATAAACTACGTGATCATGCTGATGAAGTTCGAAAATGGATTGCAAATGATGCTGTGATCTATGTCTGTGGAAGCATTGACGGAATGGCAAGTGATGTTGATCAAGCTTTGATTGATATTCTAGGGCAAGATACAGTTGAACAATTACGCTTAGATGGGCGTTATCGACGTGATGTTTACTAAGCCGGACATAAGGTCTAAACCATCCTAAATAAGCCTATAAAACCGAGCAGAATTGCTCGGTTTTATTTTCACTACCCCTCATTGCCTGAGATCGTTTACAATCAATGTTGGATGACATTACTTCTCATAGACCATGAACAAAAATAAATTATTGCGTTTGAGCCTATTCATTAGTGGTGGGTTATTATTTCTTGATGGCTTTATTTTGCTACTGTATAAAAAGATTCATTTAGGCACACTCCTTCCCTTATTGATTGGTTTGGTCTTTATCTGTACCAGTATCTGGGGAAAAGCAATTCAACACCGCCTGGCACAACATTCCAAACTTAAAAAACTCTGGCGTCTCGGTTGGTCTCTGTTTGGGATTTGGCTGATCAGTCTCATTGGCTTTTTTACTTATATCCAATTTAACACTCAGCACAATCATATAGAAAATGGTTTAGATGCAATCATCGTTTTAGGCAGTGGAATAATACAAGGTAAGGCGTCTCCCACACTTGCCAAGCGCTTGGATCGAGCAGGCAATATTGCAGAACTGCAACCACAGGCATGGGTTATTGTCAGTGGAGGAAAAGATTTTGGTGAGATTAAAACTGAAGCTGAAATCATGTCAAAGTATTTGGAAGAGAATTATAAGATTCAACCCAATAGAATTCTTCAAGAAAATGAAAGTACCAGTACAGATTTAAACCTCAAGAACAGCCAAGCCATTTTGCAACAGCATGATGTATCTTTAAGTTCAAAAATTGCAATCGTCACCAGTGATTTCCATACCTTACGTGCAGCAGCAATCGCAAAAAAACAAGGTTATCGCAACTTTATGACCATCGGTGCTGAAACACCCCTGAGCACCCGATATAACGCATGGTTAAGAGAATATTTTGCATATATCAGCGGTTGGGTACTGGGAGAATATTAAACTGAATACAGCTCCATTCATCCTCTCCCTCAAGGATGTATCCGAATCTTGCGTGGTAAAGGGAGACGGGTTTGATCTTGAAAAAGCTCAGGTTGAGCTGTATAAAGCTGATATAAATAGCTTTTTATGTCCAGTAAGAACTTACGTCCTGAAATCAAAATATTCTGCCCTTCAGGGGTTAAATTGATTGACAGTAAAGTATCATTCTGTTGAATGAAAGGAATCATTTGCTCGATAAAAGAAATAAAATTGATTTCCTGAACATTGAAACGACTCCAGTTGTCTTTGACCAATAACTGCGCCAAACTTCTACTTTGCCATACCGCTACAGCTTGTTGTCCTGTAGGGGTTGCACATAAAGCCCAACCGTCATCATAAAGTGCAAAAACTTTAGCTTCAGACACTATTTTTTCGAGAAATGCTTTGTATTGATCTGTAGCTTGAGCAGTATTTTTCTGTACTGAAGACGCAGCCTTGCGTTGATATGGATTTCGCATAAGATACTTATTTTTAAAATAATTATATAGTTATTCTACACAAAATTTTAAAATAAATAAATAGAAGAAAGGAAATTTGGTGGGCGCTGACGGGATCGAACCGCCGACATTCTGCTTGTAAGGCAGACGCTCTACCAACTGAGCTAAGCGCCCTGATGAGAATAAACAATATTGCATTGCTTAAACTGAATGAGATGTAAAAAGAACAATCATTTTACATTTACATATCTTAATCTCAGGATATCAAGATAAATGGCGCAGCGGACGGGACTCGAACCCGCGACCCTCGGCGTGACAGGCCGATATTCTAACCAACTGAACTACCGCTGCACTGTATATGGTGGGCGCTGACGGGATCGAACCGCCGACATTCTGCTTGTAAGGCAGACGCTCTACCAACTGAGCTAAGCGCCCTGAGTGAGGATTAACAGAGATCACCCTGTTTAAACTTCAATAATGATGAATTGAACAAACGAAAGCGTTATATCTAAACATCTCCATTCATCTTCATCTCAGGAATCAAGATAAATGGCGCAGCGGACGGGACTCGAACCCGCGACCCTCGGCGTGACAGGCCGATATTCTAACCAACTGAACTACCGCTGCGTTTTATATGGTGGGCGCTGACGGGATCGAACCGCCGACATTCTGCTTGTAAGGCAGACGCTCTACCAACTGAGCTAAGCGCCCTAAACGAGTCAATAAACAAAAAACTTATTTAAACTCTGATTAGGTTA
Source organism: Acinetobacter sp. Res13-Abat-PEC15-P4-01 (assembly GCF_015676285.1). NCBI lineage: Bacteria > Pseudomonadati > Pseudomonadota > Gammaproteobacteria > Moraxellales > Moraxellaceae > Acinetobacter > Acinetobacter sp. Res13-Abat-PEC15-P4-01. Next base: position 96,999 of record NZ_JADAIN010000011.1, read on the forward strand.
TTACACCTGTTCACAATTTTTCTGTAAAGTGGCGCAGCGGACGGGACTCGAACCCGCGACCCTCGGCGTGACAGGCCGATATTCTAACCAACTGAACTACCGCTGCACTTTAACATATTATTGCTATACAAACGATTTTTGAATTTAATGGCGCAGCGGACGGGACTCGAACCCGCGACCCTCGGCGTGACAGGCCGATATTCTAACCAACTGAACTACCGCTGCACTAAATTCAACGTTAAAGCTTGGTGGGCGCTGACGGGATCGAACCGCCGACATTCTGCTTGTAAGGCAGACGCTCTACCAACTGAGCTAAGCGCCCTAACGACTTCATCGTTTGTGAGGTGCATTATAGAGAATCTTTACTGTGTGTCAAACGCTTTTCTCTATGTTTTAAGTATTTTAGGTGTGAGTGATTAAAAAATAGATCATTTTAATTTAATTTATTCTTTTTTGTTTATTATTTATCTATTTATCAAATATCCATTCCACTGCTTTTATGCTCTTTCATTCGTAAGTTAAGTCATATTTCTGCTATTGCAGCTTGCTTATATCGCGGCTTAAAAACTCTTTGCAGATGATTGAACATATTTAAAATCTGTCCAATCACGACTGATCCTGTTGTCTACCCGTTGCCACAGAACGGGGTTCTGGACGCAACCACAACCAGACTGCAACAATAAACATGGTGAGATCAGTGAAAATTTTGACGGCCAAAGGTGCATTGGTAAAGAGCATAATAATACCACTGATCAGCATCATGATACTGGCAATCCATTTTGCTTTACGGGGTACAGTACCATTTTCTCGCCATGCTCGAAGGGTTACGCCATATTTAGGATGATTCATTAACCACGCATCAACCTGAGGCCAACCTTTTGAGGCTGCCCATGCAGCTAAAATAAGAAAAACTGTGGTTGGCATTCCAGGTAATAATGCGCCTATAAATCCAAGCACAATAAACAGCACCACCAATGTTCGCCAAAACAAAATTTTCATAGCTTCACTCAACCTACGCACAGCCCAGTATACCGTTCAATTGATATACGCTGTATATTTTCAAACGATACTGCTCATTTTATTTTAGAATCATGTTGTTCATTATTTTCGATACCCAGCAAATTAAACTTGCATCTTGATCATCTTGTTTGCTTGAATTACCGCTTTATCCCTTCTTTCTTTATTCCTGAGTTTCAAGCTGAGATGTAATGCAATGACAGATTATTTTGAGCCTTGGTTAAAATATCACCACCCAATTGTCCGCCAATTGGCTTTTTGCATTGCCAGTCCAAATATTATTCAAACGCTCCCTGATGAATTGCAGATTCACCATCATTTTGAATTACATAACACTGCGTTTTGGCAACAACAATTCTTCGCCTATAAATCCCGCCTAGACGACTTGGATCAAAATCCAACCGCATTAATTGAATTTGTACAACAACTCAAAAGTACGCGTTTAGGTTTACGTTTTGAATATTTATTCTGGTTTTGGCTACAGGATGAAGCCAATCCACATTACCAGTTGATTCAACACAGTATTCAAATCATTGAAGGAAAACACACCAAAGGAGAAATTGATTTTTTAGTATTGAATCGTATAACCCAACAAACTGAACATTGGGAAGTTGCTTTAAAATACTATTTAGGTGAAGGAGATTTACATTTAGCACGTTGGTATGGCTTAAATCGTAGTGATACTTTATTCCGCAAACTAAATCATTTCTCTGAAAAACAATTTCAATTTAGCCAGGTTTTAGACCGAAACATCGAAAAAAAATGGGCTGTGCTCAAAGGACAATTGTATATTCCGTGTTTTAGAGATCCTGCCCCGCTTCCCATATGGATGAATCAACAACGTAGATTGGGGCAATGGGGATACCACTTAAAAAAAGATTTATATCGCTTACAGCGCCACGAATGGATTTGTCCAGATTTGAAGCAAAGTTCAACAACCGCAAAATGGTGGTGTAATGGCTTATACCATGATCGTCAGACCCAGCAATTCTATATGTATCGTCAAGCACCTTTATTATTTTCTCTTGACATTAATGTTTAATTATTCACGTTTTCTATACAGTGTTTTACGAATACACTCATAAAAGCATAACGATATATTTCAAATAATTTCGTATAGTATAAATGTAATTAACGCGTGAAACACGGAGATAGTAATGAAAAAAATTTTAGCAGTTTCAATGTTATTCGCTTTTGTTTTGTCTGGCTGTAACACTTTTAAAGGTGTTGGTAAGGATGTGTCTAAAGCGGGGGATGCGGTTACGAATTCTGCAGAAAAAGTTGAAAATAAGATGTAATTCAACACCATCAAAATTTGATTTTTGGAAAGCCTTATCTGCCACAGATAAGGCTTTTTCATGCATATTTAAAAGCTTTTGGACTTTCTCCACTTTTAGGTTTTCATTCAGTTTTATCTTCCTCTATTATATTGTTCAATTTTCTTACTTGATCAATGTCCATGAATCGCTCGGATACCTTAGAACTCAGTTTACAACTTCTTCGTCAGCCCTCAGTGACACCTGTCGATCATAATTGCCAAAACATCATGGCTGATCGCTTATCTGCAATTGGATTTAATATTGAAAATATGCGTTTTGAAGATGTAGACAATCTTTGGGCAAGACGTGGAACCAGTTCACCTGTTTTCTGCTTTGCAGGTCATACAGATGTTGTACCCACTGGTCATTTGGATGCCTGGCAATCAGATCCATTCTTACCGGAAATCCGTGACGGCAAGCTTTATGGTCGCGGTAGTGCTGACATGAAAACAGCTTTGGCAGCCATGGTGGTGGCCTCTGAACGTTTTGTTAAAAATCACCCTGACCATAAAGGATCTATTGCATTTTTGATTACCTCTGATGAAGAAGGTCCATCGATCAATGGTACAGTCAAAGTCGTTGAAACATTAGAAGCCCGTAATGAAAAAATGACCTGGTGTCTGGTCGGTGAACCTTCAAGCACCTCCAGCCTTGGTGATATCGTTAAAAATGGACGTCGTGGTTCATTGAATGCGGTCTTGACGGTAAAAGGCAAACAAGGTCATGTTGCCTATCCCCATTTGGCAGTTAATCCGATTCATACCGCATCTAAAGCTCTAGCAGAACTTTGCGATACTGTTTGGGACAACGGCAATGAATACTTCCCTGCAACTTCTTTCCAAGTGTCTAATATTCAAGCAGGCACAGGCGCAACCAATGTTGTTCCAGGCACCATGACGGTGACCTTTAATTTCCGCTATTCTACAGAAGTAACAGCGGATCAACTCAAAACCCGCGTCTTGGAGATACTCGATCGCCATCAAGTGAACTATGATATTGAATGGACACTCTCAGGCTTGCCATTTTTGACTCCTGTAGGTGAATTGGTGAATGCTGCGCGTACTGCAATTAAAAACGTCACAGGTACCGATACCGAACTTTCAACCAGTGGAGGTACATCTGATGGACGTTTTATCGCTCCTACCGGTGCACAAGTGCTTGAATTGGGCGTGCTCAATGCAACCATCCACCAAATTAATGAGCACGTAAATATTGATGAACTCGAGCCTTTGGCTGAGATTTATGAACAAATCCTGGTTGAATTGCTGGCTTAATGCCTTCACACTTTTTGATCAAGATTTTAAACCGTTTCAGCCTGTAATAGGATGGTGCACGCAGATCACAGGATCATTCCTTGGACATGATTGGTGACGTTTGATGATTTGATTCATGTATCGATCATCATTGATACCCTGAAAAAAAGCATCGAGGCTAAAGCAGGAGTCATAATGTTGATCAAAACAGAATAACTCGAGATTGCTGATATGGCAGACCTTCAATCCATAAGGTAACAGACAGAATTAAAACGACAACAGCGCCATAAAATCCAGTCAAAAGAACGCCCAATCAACTTGATTGGGCGTTTATATCAATATCTGTCAACCTATATAAGCAACAAGCTCAGCGTCTGTAGACATGTCAAAAATGACTTGCATCATAGATTGACCAGCCATAAAGAATATACACTGTAAGGAAACTTGAAAATAGCGAGACTATTTTCAAGTTTCATGACTTAGTCCGAGATAGTTCTAGCCCCAAGCAACAACAAAGCATGGCTTTGTTGACAAACCAAGGCAAAATGGAGGGACTCGTGTGTTTTTTGCCCTTTGGGTTAGCTTTAGAAACAGTATTTCGCTTCTTTCTAGTCCTGCCTAAAACACACATAGTCGTAAACATAGACGAATTTCAACGTCCCCCATCATTATTTACTTTTTAAATGTGACATATCAAGCAACACCTGAGCAGCCTCATTCACAAAAGTCTCTTCCTCTGGCAACGCTGGACGTTGATTTGCTTTCATTTTTGCTCTGGACTCTGCTAACGCATCCAAACTGGCTTGATAACTTTCCCAATTCGAATAAGGTTTCAAGCCTGTAGCAGCACGACGTTTGTTTTCGGCAGCTAAAGTTTTCATCTCAAGCGCAATCAATTCTGCTTTACGTTTATCAATATCCAAAGAAATGCGTTTTTGATCTTTAGTTTCCTGAGCAATTGCCTTACGTGTTTCTAGATATTGGAATTGAGGATCCTGGCTTACACGCGCCTTGGATTTTTGATCTAGTTGTGCAACATAAGGTTGAATTGAACCTTCACGCTTAAATGGTGCAGTTGGAATGGTATCCCATTTTAAAGCATTCTTTGCTTTACGCTCACCAAACTCTTCATCGTAGATATCAACCAGCTTAATGTCAGGAATTACACCTTTATTCTGCGTACTTCCCCCCGTCACACGGTAGAACTTGCGTTGCGTCAATGTTGCTTGACCATAAGCCAAACTATCCAACTGAACTTGTGCTGTTCCTTTACCTGTTGTGGTACTTCCCAGAATAACGGCGCGATCATAATCCTGAAGTGCAGCAGAATAAATTTCACTTGCAGATGCAGACGCGAGATTAACAAGTACAGCCAAAGGTCCTGCATAGGTTTGCGCACCACCATCAGTGTCTTCAAACACGCTGACATTGCCGTTGCCATCACGAATTTGTACGACAGGTCCTTCTTTAATCACCTGTCCAATCATTTTGGCAACCTCTTCTAGAGAACCGCCTGGATTATTACGCAAATCAATGATTATACCTTCAACATTTTGTGCAGCGAGTGCTTTTAATGCTTTGTTGGTATCTTCGGATACAGAACGATATTCTGTACCTGCACGACGAGCACGGTAGTTCAAATAGAATGATGGAATTTCCAATACGCCGAACTTGTGCTTTTGCCCATCACGACTGATTTCAACTGTTCGTGAACGTACCCCTGCATCTTCTTCCTGGATGACATCGCGAGTAATGGTGACAACACGTGCTTGACTCATAGAGGCGCCAGCACCAAGTAACTTCACTGAAACTTTGGTTCCACGTTTGCCACGGATCAATCCCACGATTTCAGAGCTTGGCCAACCAATAACATCGACCATTTTTTCACCGTCTTGGGCAACACCAATAATTCGGTCTCCCGACTTCACTTGCCCTGTTTTACTTGCAGGCCCACCATCTACGATAGTTTCAATCTTCGTGTAGTCCTCATTACCACGCTCCGGACGGATCGATACACCAATCCCCTCCAGTTGCAAGGTGGTTTGGCGATTCAACTCCATCGCATCAACAGGTGGGAAATAATTACTATGTGGGTCATAGGTCAATGTCATTGCATTGAGGATACGTTCAAGAACATCATCGCTTTTGGTTCGACTGATTCGTTCCAATTGACGTGTATAACGTTTCGTTAAAGTCTGAACAGGTGTTAGATCTTCAGATGCAGCTAAATCTTGCCCATTGGCAAGCGTTGGATCGTCTTTCAATGCTTTCTGTTTGGCTTGATCTTCTTGCTTGGCAATCGTGAGATTAATCAACTGCGAAACCAGCATTTTGCGCCAATAATTCTGTAATTCAGCTTTGCTACCAAAAAATGCAGCTTTTTCACGATCTGTATCGATAAATTCATTCGGCTGATTTAAGTTTTGTGGTTTTTTAAGCTCAGCCAATTCAAATTCATAAAATTCTTTTAAACGTGTTCGATAATGCGCATGAATTGCAAACGGTCCAGACAAATCGCCCGCTTTGAGCTTCGCACCAAGCGTTGCACCATATTGTTTTTTATATTGCTCAATTTCTGAAGCTAAAAATAACGTGTGTTCAGGATCAAGGCTGTCAATATACATATCTAGAATACGATTGGATGTATTGGCATCTAAGCGCATATTTAAATAATGCTGACGATCAATTAATGTTGCCAGTTGACGAGTCACAAGTGCTTGTTCTTGTGAAGGATGGATCGATTGAGCAACGTTTGTAGCATTGGTTTCCGCCATTGCTTGATTGATGGTATGTGTGAAGAACAAACCACCTGTTGCAAGTGCGATAGCGCAAGCGAGAGTTTGAATTTTCATAAATTCTTAATATTTCCTTGGGTTTTCCAATTTCTCTATCGTTTTTCAATCTGAACTCAACAGTTTCAACATCTTAAACGACTTTATCTGTGTATGTTGTGTAGTTTTATCATAATCTGTACTGAGTAAATGTAGCAAATCATTGCAGAAATCGGGTATTGTTTCCAAGTTTATATAAATACAACCGTGGATTCCTATGATCGGCGCATTGATGCTTGATATTGCAGGCACAGAACTTACTCAAGAAGATATTGAACTATTACAGGCTCCGCAAGTCGGTGGCATGATTTTATTTTCAAGGAACATACAATCTCCTGCTCAAGTTCGTGCCCTCACTGACCACATGCGCACAATTCGACCAGACATCTTGATTGCTGTCGATCAGGAAGGCGGTCGTGTACAACGCTTAAAAAATGGCTTTACTTTACTTCCAGCAATGGGGCATTTTGGTCAACTTTACTTAAGCCAACCTGAAAAAGCCATAGCATTGGCTGAGCAATGTGGCTGGCTGATGGCGATAGAAGTGCTTGCTGTCGGGATTGACTTTAGTTTCGCACCAGTCTTGGATATCAATGACATCAGTGATGTGATCGGTGATCGTGCTTTTGCAGAAAATGTGCAAGATATTGTTCCGTTGGCAAGTGCATTTATGAAAGGAATGCAGCGTGCTGGTATGGCAACCACTGGCAAACACTTCCCCGGGCATGGTTCAGTCAAAGCAGATTCACATGTGGCTGCTGCAATTGATCAACGAGATTACCAAGAGATTTTTGACAACGACATGCAGAGTTTTATCCAACTCCAGGGACAATTGGATGCACTTATGCCGGCTCATGTGATTTATGAAAAAGTTGATCCAAACCCAGCTGGATTCTCTGCATATTGGATTCAAAAAGTATTACGTCAAACTTTAAAATTTGATGGGGTACTATTTTCCGATGACTTGAGTATGCAAGCTGCCTGTGTGGCAGGAGGTGCAGATGCCCGTATTCGTGCCGCCCTCGAAGCCGGTTGTGATATGGGACTCGTTTGCAACAATCGTGAATCCGCATGTATTGCTTTGGCAGGTATTGAAAATTTACCTTTCCCGAACCAAATACGTTTATCACGTATGCGTGGCAAAATTCCCAATCTCACCATCGGTGAATCTTTTGATTTAGGTGATGAATGGAAAACTGTCAAAAAAGTCATTGAAGAATTTAGAAATTCTCTTTAAAAAGATAGATAGGACGTCCCTGCAATGTACAACATATTGTAGGGAGAGCAACTTAGGTTTGTTCAACTTGCTTTGTACCCTTTAAGATAACACCATGAATGCTGTGTAAATATTTCTCACTGTTCAGGCTGCTTAAAAGGTACGCTATGGCATGGAATCAGGAAGAACAAATAAGAGAACCATCAAATTCAGTATTTGTGTTTTCGTATTTGATGACCCAATTAAAAAAACAATAGTTAAGGAAAACTATGTCAGACCAACAACTTTCTAAGCATCGGCATATTTCATTTACCGCACATTATACAGGTTATATCTGGTATAAAATGGGTATTTCCCACCCTTTGCTTGCTACATCTAAAGGCAAAAGACTGGCGATGATTGCTCATCCCATCGAAAGTTGGGGAGAAAGATTTGTTGGTGGCAGTATGCGGACCACTTTAACACAACGTCACACCATCCTAGATGATCGTTTACATCAACTGATTGCACAATTTCCTGATTTACAAGTCCTTGAAATCGCTGCGGGGTTGTCTCCGCGTGGATGGTGGTTTAGACAACAATACGCTCAAATCGATTATCGTGAATTAGATTTGCCTGAGATGGCGAAAACCAAACAAGCTGCACTAAAACAGATAGATCCGAATAGCCCTGAAGTTTTATCAGTCGATTTATTTACCCATGACTTTCAAAATGCATTCAAAGTCTTTGATCCTCAAAAACCTCTCGTTGTGATCAGTGAAGGTTTAATCAATTACTTCAATAAAAATCTTTTAAAGCAGTTGATTCAATCCATAGCAGATTATGGGAAAAATTTTAAAGCTTTACACTATCTCACGGACATATATCCTGAACCTGTCAAAAACAAATTTGCTACCGTCATCTGGAACAGCAGTAAATTACTGAAATTGATGTCCAGAAGCGCCTTCACTTTTCATTTTACCTCTCCCGAACACGCCAGACATTTTATATCTGAAACTGGTTTTAAAAAAATTGAAGTGATTCAGCCTAGTCTGTATTTCAACCAGAATAGTAAACAAGATCCTGAACAGCATCTAGGTGATTTAGTCTGGGTCATTGATGCACAATTATAAATGATAGAAACATGAGATAGTGTTAAACCGTCTCATTATCCCTACAAGTTTGTGGACATAGATCAATCATATTCAATGAACTTTATGCTTGTTCCGAACATTCATTTTATTGGTCAACAGAAATGATGTTTTACGATGAGTTTTTCAACAGATTGACTGCATGAAAAACCAGTTCAATTTGAACTGGTTTTTTGTTGCCTCAATTAAGCTAGAGCTGTATCTTCTTCTACACGACAAACAGGCGTGAGTGTTTGACGGGTAATAAAGCGCAATAAACGGTCTGCATTTTCAAAACTGCCATGTTTAAATAAGGCACGAACACGATGCTCAGAAGTTTCAAAAATCAGACACTCAATTGCAAATTCACCTTCATCATCACTGAGATTCAATGCCAAGTCACGAGTATGTTCATTAACAAAGCTTAAATCACCGATATGATCGAGATTCATGAACAGTCCGAAATAATTCAAATCGACAACGTGAACGGGAATTACTTTATTGGAATGACGATGCGTCAATTGACGTTGGGGATCAAGCACATGAATCCGAGCCTCTCCGCGACGTTCAATTTTGTGCATTTGCTCGCGTGTTAAATTGATAATCCCATCCAATCCCTGAATAGACTTACCCTGCAAGTAGGTAGTAAATAGATTCATGGTTTCTTTACGGCGTTGCAATTGTGGCACATGATCCGCATTGGCAATCATGGCAAACTGCATATCTGGACACTGCAAAGCAAAATGAGCATTTTCATGCGGTAATGTGAAACTGTCATACTGACCACAGGCGACAAGCGTATTTACACGTGGAACGGGAACATGGCTCAAACGCAGTAAACGATTGCAGTTGATTTCATAACGTTCTTGTTCAGTATTTGAAAACTCTGCCATTTGTTTGAAGAACAATCTTTTCGCTGTAGGTGACATCCGCGTTTTATCGAGTTTGGCATGGTTGACCAAATAAAGAATAACGGCTTGACCAAACTCATCCATCCGCTGCTCTTTCATCAACATCAAAGACTCTTCCAATAACATGCGCCAGCTCTTGCGCGTTTCCTGCATGACTCCCATTAAAATCATCTTTTCAACCAGTTCCGGACGTTGATCAACAAAAAAGGATGCGATCACTGACCCGAGTGAAATACCGACAACTGCAACTTTCTGAATATTCACGATATCTAGCCACTGACCCAACATTCGTGAAAGATCAGGAAGCTCCAATGTACCTGCAGATAGACCAGAATCAATATTGGTAATTTGCTGATTCGCTCCCATGGAAGGTAGATCAATGAGAATGACTGGACCACTTTCAAAGAATTGCTCAACACAATATTTATAGGAGTTAAAATTTTGAAATGCGCCGCCCACAATCACAATCGGTGTATTGTGAATAGTTCGCGCATCAGCAATCGCCATATACTCAACTTTCCAACCATCAATCCAAGTTGTCCTGGGTTCCTGTTTGAAACTATTTTTGTGGTATATGTCGAAAAAACCAAAGCTTGATAAAGATTGGTGTGATTCTGTGTCCATTTGGATAATGGAATTCATATCCTTCCTCCATCCTTGCTTTATTCTTTTAATATGCAAGATTTCGACCCGCATTATTCTTTCAAATTTGTGATACGTATATGTTCTGTATCACATCAATGTCCTTATTGTTTCATTCTTACAGATGTGTGATTTATACGCAATCGCTAAATTGACCGTCTGTCCAGTTTAAATGGCAAAAAGATTGCAAGATATTTAGCGACCCTGCACAGGATAGATAAGTTTATTTCAATGAAATACTTCCTTGCTTTTGCTTAGACTGCTACTATCAAAGGGAAATTTTTAAACGATCAAATAAACTGCTATGCAAGATTCAATTGAACAGTATATGCAAACTGTAGGAATTCAAGCTCGTCAAGCCGCTAGTGCTTTGGCAGGTGCGACTACACTTGTAAAAAATAATGCCTTATCTGCGATTTATACTGCTTTGGAAAATAGTGAACCGCAAATCTTGGCTGCTAACCAAATTGACATGACCAAAGGTCGTGACAACCATTTAGATAGCGCTTTACTTGATCGTTTAGAACTCAACCCCACACGCTTCAAAGGCATGTTACAAGGCTTAAAAGATGTAATCGGACTGGTAGATCCTATTGGCGAAATTACCGATTTGGCTTTCCGTCCAACCGGAATTCAAATCGGTAAAATGCGAGTACCCTTGGGTGTCGTGGGTATGATCTATGAATCACGCCCAAATGTAACCCTTGAAGCAGCATCACTGGCGCTAAAATCTGGCAATGCCATCATTCTACGCGGCGGTTCTGAAGCGCTTAACTCGAATCAGGCAATTGCTCAAGCCATCCAACATGGTTTAAAAGCGGCCGGATTGCCTGAAACGTGTGTACAGGTCATCAACACCCCTGATCGTGCAGCAGTTGGTCAGTTGATTACAATGTCTGAATATGTCGATGTGATTGTCCCTCGTGGCGGGAAAGGTTTGATTGAACGTATCAGCAATGAAGCAACAATTCCCGTGATTAAACACCTGGATGGTAACTGTCACGTATTTGTTGAAGCTCAAGCAGACTTACATAAAGCGCTACCGATCGCATTAAATGCCAAAACGCATCGTTATGGTGTGTGTAATGCCATGGAAACTTTATTGGTAGATGAAAGCATTGCTGAAGAATTTTTACCCCGTATTGCTGAACTCTATGCGGAGAAACAGGTTGAATTACGGGGATGTATCAAGGTTCAGAAGATCTTAGGCAATACCGTGAAACCGGCAAGCGAAGAAGATTGGTATGAAGAATATCTTGGTCCAATTTTGGCAGTGAAAATTGTGACAGGGATTGAAGAGGCCATCCACCATATTAATAAATATGGCTCACATCATACGGATGCAATCATTACTGAAAACTTTAGTTTGGCACGCCAATTCTTGACACGAGTCGACTCCAGTTCAGTGATGGTCAATGCTTCTACCCGTTTTGCAGACGGTTTTGAATATGGTTTAGGCGCTGAAATCGGTATTTCAACCGATAAGATCCATGCACGTGGTCCAGTAGGACTTGAAGGTTTAACTTCGCAAAAATGGATTGTATTGGGTGACGGTCAAATTCGTCATTAATCACATTTTAAAAAATTTGCAAACTCAGCATTGTCCTACGTCTTACAATGCTGAGTGTTACAACTGCTTGCCCCTATTCGCCACAAAGCTCACTCAACCCCACAACAAGTAAAATACCTTGCATAAACAACACATTATAAACAATACCCTATTTTAAACCATTGCCAATGATGTTTTTGAGTATCCTGTTTCATCAGCTGGTTTACTGGGTAAAATTTTCATAAATGATCAAGTTGAACCATTAAAAAACCATAACCCATCTTATTTTCTCAAGAGTTTGAATCATCAAAAATTATTGAAAACTAAAACAGCTATATCCTCGGACCGATTGATTGTCATAAACTCATATAAGTTTGTTTACAAGAAACTGCACAATGCAGATAGATTAAAATAAAGATGAATGATAGTTTTTATTAATCAACTGATAAATATTAAATATTAATCAATATCAGGTCGATAGTCCGAAAGTCTAATCACCTAAAGTCTATCTAGGACAAAAAAACTACACATGGTACAACATCACTACTGATCTAATTTGCCCTATAAATAAAGCGTAATCAGATCAATCAGGATGACTTTTTCAAATTACAATTTGGGTATTAAAACGTGTCTACATCAGTATTAGTAATTAACTGCGGATCTTCATCAATCAAATATGCGCTTGTTTCTGAACGTCGTGAAGATCGGATCTTTGGTTTAGCGGAAAACCTTGGTTCTGCTGATGCACGTATTAAGGGGATCACGGCGGGCAATCAGCCACTCGAACTCTCCATCCCGCATGCAGACCATGAAAAAGCTTTAGAAACCATTTTAAGTCGTTTATCACAATACCAACCGAAAGCCATTGGTCATCGTGTTGTCCATGGCGGCACATTGACTAAAGCAGAATTACTCACACCTGAAATTGTAGAAAAAATTCGTGAAGCGACTCCATTAGCTCCGCTGCATAACCCTGCTCACCTGGTCGGTATTGATGCAACAATGCGTCTATTCCCTGAACTGCCGCAGGTTGCCGTATTTGATACGGCATTCCATCAAACCATGCCTGCCCATGCCTATCGTTATGCATTGCCGAAATTTCTTTATACACAGCACAATGTCCGTCGCTATGGTTTCCACGGCACTAGCCATGCCTATGTTTCTGAACGCGGCTCTGAACTTGCAGGCAGCTATAAACATGGTGGTTGGTTAACAGCACACTTGGGTAATGGTAGCTCAACTTGCGCAATTTGGAATGGTCAAAGTGTAGATACCTCAATGGGGCTTACGCCACTTGAAGGCGTAGTGATGGGTACACGTAGTGGTGATGTAGACCCAAGTATTCATAGTTTCCTTGCTTCTAACTTGGGCTGGGATATTTATAAAATTGATAAAATGCTGAATAGCCAATCAGGTCTACTTGGCTTATCTGATCTTTCCAATGATATGCGTACATTGATTGAAGCTTCGGAGCAAGGCAATGAAGATGCTACTTTAGCAATTGAAGTATTCTGTTACCGTTTAGCAAAATCACTCGCGGCACTGAGCTGTGGCTTACCTCGTATAGATGGTTTATTCTTCACGGGTGGGATTGGAGAAAATTCTGCATATATTCGTGAAAAAACAGTGTCGTATTTACCACACTTCGGTTTCAACCTAAGCAAAGAACAGAATGATGGTTTAAAACGTGGCACTGAAGGTCGTATCGACGCAGGAACAGGTCCGCAAATTTGGGTTGTTCCAACAGATGAAGAAGGTCGTATTGCCAAAGAAACTGTACATGTTGTTGAACATGAGGTACAACAGGCTGCAAAAAAGCCTGAATCAGATGTTGCGGCAGTTTAAACTGTCGTTGCGATGATCTGAGCCAAGATAATCCATTGTGAATCATGTCGTTCTAAAAACATGATTCACAACAGAGCATAGAATTACACCGCTTAGAGTTTCTGCGATCCTTGAATAAAGGTCATACAAGCATGGACCTGATCATAGAAATTCTTAATATTTGACTCGAATGTATTGATAAATAAAGAACTTGTGTCAAATAGTGTACTCTGCTTTGTTGGCTTCTCTGTATATACAAATTTCAATCTTTTTATTTATTAAAGAATAGTCTATGAAAACGATTCTGTTGGTGCCAACTGGGGAAGGTGTCGGACTAACCTCCGCATGCCTAGGTTTAGTCTATGCTTTGGAATGCCAAGGTGTTAAAGCAGGCTTCGTCAAGCCATTTTCACAAGAGTTACAAGCAGAACCAGATCGCACAACGGCTCTGTATCGCCACATTTCAAAACTGGATACTGTCGAACCTATTGCGTATACCAAAATTACCCAACAGTTGAATGACGGTGAAACTGATGAGCTTTTAGAAGAAGCGGTAAGTTTACAGCGTCAAGTGGCTAAATCACATGACATAATTATTGTAGAAGGGTTAGTCCCAACAGCTCGTGATGCTTTTGCCAGTGATCTAAATGCTTCTTTGGCGCAAGCGCTAGATGCAAAAGTTATCTTTGTCAGCAATGCAGACATTAATCGACCTGAATACACAGCCGAAAAAGTCGAAGCACAGTTACGTAACTTCGGAGGTGCTTCATCCACCCGTAATGCGGGTGTATTGTTTATGCGTACGCGCGGCTTACCGGCCGAATCTGCTCAAATCCCTGTGACCATTGATCCTAGTTTACGTTTGATTTCAGACACAGAACAATTCAAAAAAGAAATTCAAAAAACCCATGCTCACATCGGTTCTACAAATTTCCCGATCATCGGTTTGGTGCCTTTCAGTGATACTTTAAGTGTGCCTCGTGTTTCTGATCTTGCAAAACAAATTCAGGCAACATGGATTAATCAAGGTAAAGCCTCTACACGCCGTGTATTACATAGCAGCTTGATCGCTTCAAACATTGAACATGAATTACAAAAATTTGTGGCTGGGGAATTAATTATCAGTGCATCTGATCGTATTGATGTACTGTTGGCAAGTAGTTTAGCGACCAGCAATGGTATTCCGCTTGCAGGATTAGTTCTTACTGAACATCATGAACCTAATCCTTTGGTTTTGGAATTCTGCCAAACTGCAATCAAAAATGGTTTACCGATTTTACATACGCCACTCAGCACCTTTGAAACAGCCCAGCAACTGGCGAATCTAGGCAATGAGATTCCTGTAGACGATACCGAGCGAGCAGATCAAGTCACCCGTTTTGTATCCAGTCATATCGACCAAGACTGGTTACTTCAAATCCTCAATGGTGACTATAAACCCCGTCTATCTCCATCTGCCTTCCGTCATGAATTGGTGCAAAAATCAATTGCAGCCAAAAAACGGATTGTACTTCCCGAAGGCGATGAACCACGTACCATTCAAGCAGCAGTCATCTGTCAGTCCCGTGGAATTGCGCAATGCGTATTGTTAGCAAAACCTGAAGCTGTTCTTGATGTCGCCAAAGCTCGCAACATCGAATTACCTGCTGATTTGGAAATTATTGATCCAGATCTGATTCGTGAAAATTATGTCGCACAAATGGTTGAACTGCGTAAAGGCAAACTCAATGAATTGCAGGCGCGTGAACAACTTCAAGACACAGTAGTATTAGGGACCATGATGCTGGCGCTGGATCAAGTGGATGGCTTGGTATCAGGTGCAGTACATACCACAGCCAATACTGTTCGCCCCGCTTTCCAGCTGATTAAAACAGCACCGGAATACTCTTTAGTATCCTCAATCTTCTTTATGCTCTTGCCTGATGAAGTTTATGTGTACGGAGACTGTGCGATTAATCCTGATCCTGATGCTGAACAGTTGGCAGAGATTGCGATTCAATCTGCAGATTCAGCAAAAGCCTTTGGTATTGACCCACGTATTGCCATGATTTCCTATTCGACAGGGACTTCAGGCGCTGGTGCAGAAGTAGAGAAAGTCGCTAAAGCGACCGAAATTGCAAAACAACGTCGTCCTGATTTACTGATTGATGGACCATTGCAATATGATGCTGCATCTGTTGAAAGTGTCGGGCGCTCTAAAGCACCAGACTCTCAAGTTGCCGGTCGTGCCAATGTCTTTATTTTCCCTGATCTGAATACAGGAAATACCACCTATAAAGCAGTGCAGCGTTCTGCAAATGTGGTGAGTGTTGGTCCAATGCTGCAGGGTTTAAACAAACCTGTAAATGATTTATCGCGTGGAGCATTGGTGGATGACATTGTCTTTACTATTGCACTGACGGCGATTCAGTCAGAACAGCAAGCAGCACAATAAGCTTTTACATAAATAAAAAAACCACTCAGATGATTTGAGTGGTTTTTTTATTTTGTTGTTCTTATAGTTTATTGATCAACATACCGCATGATTCAAATAAATATGAGTACACAGCAGCACTTAAAAGTAATAATTCACACGGAATAGATAGTTTCTTGGTGTACCAGGCATCGCGTTTGAACGCCAATATTCTTTGTCGGTAAGATTGTTTACCGCAAATGTTGCCCCCCATCTATCATCCTTATAACCCACTGCTGCATCAACACGAGTCCAGTCTGGCATTTTTGTGGTGTTTTCATCAGAGGTATAATAAGACCCCATGTAAGTTGCACCGACTTCTCCATAAAACTTTTCTGTAGGAAGGTAGCGTACAAACAAATTACCCGTATGTTTTGAAACGTTTCTTAAATCATTATCCACCAATTCAGGTTTTAAATCATTTTTAGCGATTTTGGAATCTGTATAACCATAACCACCACGAATATAAAGGTTATTGAGTGCTTGACCAATAAAGCTAAATTCAGCCCCAGTAGATTCATGTTTACCAACAACTACATAAGGTGAATTATTGTCATCAGGGTCCTTACGAGCACGAATATTATTTTTATTGATATTGAATACAGAAAATTGTGTATTTAACTTAGAATCAAGCCATTCGCTTTTTATACCAATTTCATACTGATCAAGATACTGAGGCTCGTAATTGTATGCATTTAGATCATCTGTTGCATTAACAACATTGACGCCCATGTTTCCACCAAAAGGTGAAAAACTACGACTATAAGATGCATATAAGCTTTGTTCAGGTACAGGTTGCCATACAAAGCCTACATTCGGACTAAATGTTTCATCCTGAACAGTTCTTGATTGTCGATAAGAAGTCGAACTCTCTAATTTATTTGTAGTTTTTGCTTCATAATAATCATATCTTCCGCCCAACATTATTTTAAATTGGTCATTAATACTCATTAAATCTTGAAGAAAAAGTGCATAATTCGTCCCTTCATTATAATTATGAGAGGTCATGATATGCCCTGTGCCACGATTACTAAAACGATCCCCAGTCAATGGATTTACAAACCCATAAATCAATGACCCATCCGAGTTTTTATTAGATAATAACGGCTCTCGTTGTTCATAAGACCAATCTGTACCAACCAAGATATTGTGTTTGATTGCCCCAGTCTTAAATTCTCCTGTTATATCCCAAGTATTGGCAGTAGTTTTATTGGTCGTTTGTTGCCAGTAATAGATTTGATTGATATAGCCTTTGTAACAGCCTTTATTTGTATTCGTTGGCTTCACGTCAGCTGTACACATAGATCCTAAATAAAAATGATCAAAATTCTGTTCCGATTCACGATGACTTAAACTCCAATGAAATTTCCAATTTGGTGCAAATTCATATTTAACATCTGTACGCATTGTTTGAAGAACATCTTCTACATAGTCACCGGGTTGAGAAAACCCCATCTTGATTGATGTTCCTAAAGGCAAGTTATCATAGGAAGGTCCACGATCAGGTACGCGTTCTAAATTGTCATATGTAAATTCTGTGGTCCAAATCAGTTTCTCATCATCACTGCGATAGGTCACGCTTGGAGAGATCATTTCTTCTTTCGAACCGATCCCTGAACGAAAACTATTGGTATCTGACTTTTCTCCAACCAAACGCACAGCCCAGTTATCATTAAGTACTTTATTTAGATCAATAGTTCCACCAACATTGCCATAAGACCCAGCGTAAGCACCAATTGAACTTGGTGAGTCAAAATTTGCGTATTTGGTGACCATATTAATCACACCACCACCACCACTACGACCGTAGAGTACAGATGCTGGTCCTTTTAAAATCTCAATACGTTCAACATTGGCAGTACTACGACGAATCTGTCCACTTTCACGCACACCATCACGGTAAATATCACCTGAATCAGCACTGAACCCACGCAGCATAATGCCATCACCACGCATGTCATAGCTGGTTGAGACACCTGGTGTTCCCTGTAACATCACACTTAAATCATTTGCGCCGTACAACTTATATTTGGACACATCAATTGTATCTACAGTTTGTGGGATATCTTTTTTATCTAAACCATTTCGCGTGACATTGGCTTGTTTATAGTCCACATACGTTTTAATGGGGTCACCATCAGCCATTGCTTCAATCGCAATGGTCGGAAGTGTGGCCGTATTGGCTCTTTGCTCTTCCTTGGCAATATCAGAATTAGAAAATACCATAGGAGATACAAACAGGCATCCCGTTGATAGCATCATGAGTGTTAAACTTTTTTTGACAAAACGCATTCCATCCCCCAAAAAATCGTAATGATAATAATTATCATTATAATACAATTTTTCATAAAAATTTACACAAGTATGCCAATTCCTTCACACAATGGTCTATATTGCCTTCGTTCAAAAGTATTTTTATTGAAAATAATCTAATCACTCTCTTAAATAAAAACTAAATAATTAAAAAAAACATCATTAAAATTCAAAAAAATAATTAAAATGCCATATATGGTTCATGAAGTATTATTCACTTGAATATTTTTTTAATTATTTGATTCAATTGATTAAATTAACAGCAATTAATTTTTTTGAGCCAACCAAACGGTATGACCTGTACAGTTAGGATCTTCGGCTATCATTATGATAACTTTAAAACCAAAGCGATTAAGCAATTGGGTATATTGTTCTGAGGACAAACTGGCATGGTATAGAGGTTCTCCGAATAAATCGCCAATCTGCTCTCCATATGCTGGACCACTAGTAAACATTAAAACGGTATCCTGCATTGAAAAATGATCAAATTGCTGAAACATGGCACTTTGATGTTCCGGTGATAAATGAAAAAAGCTGTCCCAAATTAAAATTCCCTGAAACTTTTCAATCAGTTTAACTGTACGCATATCCCCTTGAATCCAATTACATTCTGGAAACAAGTGTTCTGGAAAATTCTGCCGAGCCATCTCCAACATTGCTTTTGAACTATCTACACCCGTAACACGATGCCCTTGCTCAATCATATAAGCCGCTATGGGTTTTGCGGAACCACAACCTAAGTCCAGTATATTTGAGTGTTGTGGAAGTAATGCCGAAAACCGATCCAACCATACTTTTTCATATAGGTACGTCCCTCTTAACCCAACCCATGCATGAGCTTTCTTTTCATAAATTTCAATAATATTTTCAGCCAGATGAGTATGGTCTTTCATCATGTAGCAAATCCCTTTCAAAGATTTCATTGTCAAATAAGTATAGATTTTTTAGCTTGAATAAAATCATAAAACTTTAGCCTAAAAATCCATCAAAGCCACCACAAAACAGGCAATATCACGTATAATTCTGCCCGCTAGCTAACAGCCCGCTCAAGAGATTTTTGATATGACAACTATTATCAAGCAAGATGACTTGATCACATCGGTCAAGGACGCGCTCCAGTTCATTTCGTACTATCATCCACAAGACTTTATCCAAGCGATGAGCCGTGCTTATGATCGTGAAGAGAACAAAGCTGCAAAGGATGCAATCGCACAAATTTTAATTAACTCACGTATGTGTGCAGAAGGTCATCGTCCAATCTGTCAAGATACTGGTATTGTTAACGTATTTGTTGATGTGGGCTTAGACGTTAAATTTGATTTAACCATGAGTTTAGACGATGCAATCAACGAAGGTGTACGTCAAGGTTATTTAGAAAATACCAACGTACTTCGTGCATCCGTCCTTGCAGACCCTGCTTTCGGTCGTAAAAATACTAAAGATAATACCCCTGCTGTGATTCACTATAAGCTTGTTCCAGGGAATAAAGTGGATATCACTGTTGCTGCCAAGGGTGGCGGTTCCGAAAATAAATCTAAACTTGCGATGTTAAACCCATCCGACTCTATCGTAGACTGGGTACTTAAAACTGTACCGACCATGGGCGCAGGTTGGTGTCCTCCTGGTATGCTGGGTATTGGTATCGGTGGTACTGCTGAAAAAGCCATGATGCTTGCAAAAGAATCGCTCATGGAAGAAATCAATATGGATGAATTACTTCGTCGTGGTCCACAAAACCAGATTGAAGAACTTCGTATTGAAATCTTTGAAAAAGTAAACGCTTTGGGTATTGGCGCACAAGGTCTGGGCGGTTTAACCACAGTGCTTGATATCAAGATCAAGGACTACCCTTGCCATGCGGCAGGTAAACCAGTGGGAATGATTCCAAACTGTGCTGCAACACGTCATGCGCATTTCCAATTAGATGGTTCAGGTGTTGCACATATCCAAGCCCCGAAACTTTCAGACTATCCTGAAGTGACTTGGGATTCTTCTACCTCTAAACGTGTAGATCTTGATACTATCACTCAAGAAGAAATGAATGCTTGGCAACCGGGTGATACCTTGTTGCTCAATGGTACAATCTATACAGGTCGTGATGCTGCCCATAAACGCATGGTTGACATGCTCAATAAAGGCGAACAGCTTCCTGTAGATTTAAAAGGCAAGTTCATTTATTACGTTGGTCCTGTTGATCCTGTTGGTGATGAAGTGGTCGGCCCTGCAGGTCCAACGACTGCAACACGTATGGATAAATTCACCCGCCAAGTACTCGAAGCAACGGGGCTATTTGGTATGATTGGTAAAGCTGATCGTGGTCCAGCAGCGATTGAAGCCATCAAAGACAATAAAGCCACTTACCTTATGGCTGTAGGGGGTGCTGCCTACCTTGTGTCTAAAGCAATCCGTGAAGCTGAAGTTGTCGCATTTGCTGACTTGGGTATGGAAGCAATTTACAAATTCAAAGTACAAGATATGCCTGTATCGGTAGCTGTGGATGTAAATGGTACTTCTGTTCATGCGACAGCACCAAAAATTTGGCAAGCCAAAATTGGAAAAATTCCAGTCGTTGATGCTGCACAATAATATCCCATAAAGCTTAGATTAAGCTTGAGGATCACTGGAAAAGCACTCTATGATTAGAGTGCTTTTTTATTTTGAGCCAGATCATGAACTTTATAAAATATATTATTTTTTCTGTGCTGTTTTCATCTTCGATCTCTATTCAAAGTTTTGCATCAACAACTGAGAGTCAAGCACTTGACCAACTCGCGCAAGGTATCATTGTCAATCAAATATGGCGTCTACAATACAGTGAAAGCGTAAATGAGATTTATCAGCATCAAGCAGAAAATCTAATCAAAAATGGCTTAGGTACGATAGAACTCACAGATCAAGAAAAACAACTCATCCCACAAATTGTAGAAATCTATCAGGCAATGCCCGAAAAAATTCTACGGGATCCACAATTTATCGCCCAAACCAAACAAATTCTTTTAGAATCGTTAAATCCTCAAGAGATTGAAATCTTATATGATAGTGCTACGACTCCAAGCCAGGAGTTATATACAAAACTGGCAAATGCTGACACGAAAATATTCCTAGAAAGCAATGCTGCGATTTCTAAAGCAGTCAACGATCCTCATTTTATCCAACCATATCGCAACAAAATTGGACAAATTATTCAACACCTGCCTCAGTTAGATGAAAATAAATAAAGGAAAATCCATGAAAATTAAGCAGTTCATTTTTACTTTAAGTTTATGCTGCATCACAGTGTCAAGCTTTGCATCTCCAGCAACAGATAAAAGCGTCGACAAATTGATGCAACTTTCCAATATCACTGAAATATTCAGACAAAGTACTCGTGATATGCAACCCTATTTTGATGAGCAAGCTGAAGATCTTGTTCGCCAAGTGACTGGGGCTCAGACTCTCAATATTGATCAGCAAAATGCTGCACTGCAAATTAGTGCCCTCTATAGCGATGTTCAACAGAAACTGATTACAGATCCTGAATATCTTGATCTATTCAAATCACTTTTTAAAAAAACCTTTACTGAAGAAGAAATCCAAGCCAATATTGCGTTTCTCAGTACACCTTTAGGTCAATCAATTAATCAGAAGATGAACCTATTAATGACTGAAGTCATGCAAGAAACCACTCAGTTTTCACAGAAACAAATGCTCAAAGCAGAAAATCAAAAAGTGATTAAGGATAAAATGGAAGCCATTTTAAAACCGATACTGCAAGCTCAATAGAGCTTTATATTGTTTTCAGTGTGAGTCCCCCCTTGTCGTATAAATAACCACGTTATCCTATAGGTATATTATGAAATTATTACAATATTTAGTGCTTCTTGGTTCATGTATATCCGCCAATTTTGCTTTTGCAGCACAAGCATCAGATCAGCAAGTACAGCAGTTGCTAAAAGTGATGAATATTGATCAACTTTTACAAGAAACCATGCAGCAGATTCGCCCTCAATTAGACCAACAGGCATATCAGATCATTCAAATGACCGTAAAAAAGGAACAGTTGAGTCCACAAGAACAAATCGTTGCCAATGAACTGGCAGATAAAATGTATGCCCAAAGTCAAAAAACAGTATCTTGGGAACAGATCAAACCGCTTTATCTAAAAATTTATAAAGATGTTTTCAATGCCGATGAAGTACAAGCACAAATCGACTTTTATTCAAGTGCTATAGGTCAGTCCATACTGAAAAAATCGCCTCAGGTTGCTCAAGAAACCATGAAGATTATGAATGCTCAACTCAGCAGAACGCTTCAAAATACTGAACAGGATTTTAAAGACATCAATAGAAAACTCGCTGAGTTGAAAAAAGCAGCGAATACACCGTAAGCATTAAAAAAGAGAGCTAGGCTCTCTTTTTTACATCTGGATGTTTGTTAAAAAAGCTTACCAAGTCGTTGGATTCCAGAGCTTAAAAGGTTGCCCTAAATGTACATCATCACTTACCTTATATGGTGCACCTTTAATTTTCTCTTGCGGTTTAATTACCCGCCCATCCGCAGTCACCTCAGCAACAAAATTCAATCCAGGTGTTTTAAGTTGCGTCATGGCAATTTCTTTTAAACCCTGTCGTGTTGGCATTTGCATCAATGGTCCAACTCGTAATAGCCCAGCCTCACCGTTTGGCCCACCACGGAATTTCTCTTCCTCGTATTTAACAAAATATTGCCCGCCTGCTTCTACAGAAAAATAGGCAACTTTAGGCTTCTGAAAATGAAAAACTGTTAATGGCCGACTTAGACTTAATTTATAATCACCTTCAGCAAGCTCAATCCAATAGTAGTGATTGCTGATTAAACTGGGAATACGCTTACCATTTAAAAAGAAATTGGTGGGAATGATTTCCTGTCTGTTCCAGCGACTGTCTGGACGATAGAAATAAATCACAGCAGCTTGAGGATTCTGTGGTTTCACCAAATGAAAGTATTGACCGGGTTTTTGATTGACCCAAGAACCGGCGGAAAAAGATTTCACTTTATATTGATCCAGCTTTTCATGAACCAATGATTGTTCTTTTTTAAAATCAATAGGATCTAAAGTTGAAACAACTTTGGTTGATTGCTGTTCAACAGATTGATGACTTTGACAAGCTGCTAATCCACAACTCATCAAAACGAATAAACTGATGTAACGCATGATTTTCCCTCACCGCGTATTTTTTATTTTCATTCTTAATAAACAATATTCTGCACAGTGAGCTTAACATTACAATGACAATTTAAAAATAAAAAAACGTGTAAATAGTCAAACTACTTACACGTTTCAGATAAGATGCAAAAGTGATGCTGAGTAAAATCCAACATTTAAGCCGATTTACTGTCTAAAACCTTTAGATCTACTTTTTCAACTTCATTGCTTTCTTGCTTGGGCTGTCGTTCAGGTTTGAACTGAGGTACAGCTTTGTCATTAATCACAGCTTCGTTGATGATGACTGTACCAATATCAGAGCGACTTGGTAAATCATACATCGTCTCTAGCAGAACGTTTTCCAGAATAGAACGCAGACCACGCGCACCTGTATTGCGCTCTAAAGCCTTTTTCGCAATCGCACGTAATGCAGAATCCTCAAACAGAAGATCAACATTTTCCATTTCAAATAAATATTGATATTGGCGTGTTAAGGCGTTTTTAGGCTCAGTCAGAATCTGCATTAGTGCTTCTTCATCAAGCTCTTCCAAGGTTGCAATCACAGGTAAACGACCAATAAACTCTGGAATTAAGCCAAATTTTACCAAGTCGGCTGCTTCAACCTGTCGGAACAATTCAGAGACTTTTTTAGTATCATCCTTATTCTTCACATCTGCATTAAAGCCGATTCCACCTTTCTCTTGACGTTGCTGCACCACTTTCTCAAGACCTGAGAATGCACCACCACAGATAAACAAGATATTGGCTGTATCCACTTGAATAAATTCTTGCTGTGGATGCTTACGCCCACCTTGAGGAGGAATGGATGCAACTGTACCCTCAATCATTTTCAACAATGCTTGTTGTACACCTTCACCAGAGACATCACGTGTAATTGACGGATTTTCAGATTTACGGGTAATCTTATCAATTTCGTCAATATAGATAATGCCTTTCTGGGCTTTCTCTACATCGTAATCGGCTTTTTGCAACAGTTTTTGAATAATGTTTTCAACATCTTCACCAACATATCCTGCTTCAGTCAATGTTGTTGCATCTGCCATTGCAAAAGGTACATCCAGTAGACGCGCCAGCGTTTGCGCAAGTAATGTTTTCCCCGAACCTGTTGGTCCAATCAGCAAAATATTACTTTTCGCAATTTCAACCGCATCTTTAGGCTTATGTCCAGTTTGAGCAACTTTCAAACGTTTGTAATGGTTATATACTGCCACTGAAAGCGTTTTCTTCGCAGTATCCTGACCAATCACATATTGGTCCAAAGCCGCACGGATTTCATGGGGCTTAGGCAATGGACGTGATGCCCAATCGCCAGTTTCCACTTGCTGACTCGTTTGCACTAAGTCTAGACATACATCCACACATTCATTACAAATATATGCGTCCTCGCCTGCAATCAGCTTACCGACTTCAGACTGCGTTTTACCGCAAAATGAACAATGCTTTTGTCCTTGAGGAAGATCGGACATTTTCACTCCAAATTCTTAAATCGTATCTATAAATGCTTAGTTTTGTGGTCGTTTACTTAATACCTGATCCACTAAACCATATTCTTTTGCTTGCTGTGCGGTCATGAAATTATCACGATCTGTATCTTTAGCAACAGTTTCGTAATCCTGACCACTATGTTCAGCCATTAAACGGTTTAAACGTTCTTTGATGAATAGAATTTCGCGCGCATGGATTTCAATATCCGATGCCTGACCACGGAAACCGCCTAATGGTTGGTGAATCATCACACGGGCATTTTCCAGGCAATAACGTTTACCTTTCGCACCTGCATTCAATAAGAATGCACCCATTGATGCTGCCTGCCCCATACAATATGTCACAACATCAGGCTTGATAAACTGCATGGTATCGTAAATTGCCATCCCTGCAGTCACAGATCCACCCGGCGAATTGATATATAAATGGATATCCTTGTCTGGATTTTCAGCTTCTAGAAACAACATCTGCGCAACGATAAGATTCGCCATGTTATCTTCAACTTCACCCGTTAAGAAAATCACACGTTCACGTAAAAGACGCGAAAAAATATCGAAAGAACGCTCACCGCGTGAAGATTGTTCTACGACTACTGGCACTAAAGCGCTTTCAATTGATGGAACATACATACGTTATTTATTCCTGAATTTTTGTTACGTCACTCATGTTCACAATATGAGGGATAATTGCTGAAAATGCAAAATATTCCCAACTAAATATCCGATATTTTTTGCATAAGTATTGTGAACAGATTGACTAAGCCAATGTTTAAACTCATAAAAAAAAGGCGCCAAAGCGCCTTTTTCAACATCAAACAGCTTAGCCTTGTTGACGTGCTTGTTGCTCTTTTAACAAATCTTGGTAGCTTACAGCTTCATCAGTCACTTTAGCGCTAGCCAAGATGTGATCAACCACTTGATCTTCTAACACAACGCCTTCAATTTGAGCACGTTGTTGCTTGTCATTTTTGAAATATTCAATCACTTCAGCTGGATCTTCATAAGAAGAAGCCATATCTTCGATATAAGCATCAACACGAGCTTGATCTACTTCAAGTTTAGCATCAGCCAATACTTTACTCACAAGTACGCCAAGCTTCACTGCTTTTTCTGCTTGCTCTTTGAACAATTCATCTGGAAGCATGCTGCTGTCAAATGCTTTTGCACCTTGAGCACCAAACTGCTGAGTAAATTGTTGGATCATTTGTTGACGTTGACGGTCAATTTCTTGAGCCAACATAGACTCAGGAACTTCAACTTCGTTTGCCGCAACCAGTGCATCAAAAGTTGCACCTTTCACTTGGTTACGCAAACCATTTTTCACTTCACGTTCCATGTTTTTGCGAACGTCAGCTTTTAATTTTTCAACGCCTTCTTCTTCAGTTAAACCAAAGATTTTTAAGAATTCAGCATCAATTTCAGGAAGTTTTTGTTTTTCAACAAGTTTAACTGTGATTTTGAATTGAGCAGCTTTACCAGCCAAGTTTTCAGCTTGGTAGTCTTCAGGGAAAGTAACATCAATCACTTTCTCTTCACCTTTCTTCATACCAACGATACCGTCTTCGAAGCCAGGGATCATACGACCAGAACCTAAAACAAGTTTAAAGTCTTCAGCAGCACCGCCTTCAAACTTTTCACCATCAACAGTCCCTTCAAAGTCGAAAGTCACTTGCATGTCTTTCTTCGCCATGCCTTTAGTTTCAGTCCACTCAGCGCGCTGCTTTTGAAGGTTTTCAAGCATTACCTCAACATCTTTGTCTGTCACTTCAGATGATTTACGAGAGACTTCAAGACCATCAAATTTAACTTCAACTTCAGGGTAAACTTCAACAGTTGCTTGATAAACTAATGCATCATCTTTATTTTCAACTTTGTCGATATTTGGCATACCAACAGCATTGATTTTTTCTTGTTGAATCGCTTCGAATACTGTGTCACGAATAATATCATTGACAACTTCTTGATAAATACCCGCGCCGTACTCACGACGTACAACATTTACTGGCACTTTACCTTGACGGAAGCCGTTAATCTTCACAGTTTTAGCAGTGCGTTTCAAGCGAGCTTCAAACTGCTCGTTAATACGGCTCGTCGGTACAGATACATTTAAACGACGGGCAACGCCCGAAACCGCTTCAGAAGTTACTTGCATGGCTTCCTCGATAGAATTTAATAATTACAGTTTTTAAAAAAGTGCCACATTATATGACAACATTTAAATATATACAAAATACCTGTGTAAATCATTTTATTTCGATGATTGTTATTGCCTTTATGCTCATATTTTAAACAACAAAAAAACAAATCAATTGATTTCTTATGCTCGATTACATTTTGATGAATTTACCTAAGTCTAAAGTCCTATTCACAATCACTTCATTTTTTTTACATCTTGAAATATTGAGGAGATATTATTAAATTTATTTTTTTCATATGATTAGGCTAAAATTTCCAATAAGACTAATTTATTTTTACTTAAAAACTCTTTAACTCAATCGACAAATACAATAACAAATAGATGCATAAAAAAATAAGAATCATTATTATTCGCATACAAATTTGCACTACTCTTTGTGAGTTAAAGTATGTCATTTATCAAATCACGCAAAAAAATTGTTTCTACAGCAATTGCTTCATCACTTTCTGTTATTGCTACGTCAGCCATTGCTCAGGACGAAATTGCAAAACTGCCAACAATTAAAGCGCAAGCAACTGCAGAACAAAGTTTAAAAGTAGATGAATCTGCCAATAAAAAATTCGTTGCTCCACTTCTCGACACTCCTAAGTCGGTATCAGTTATTTCAAAAAAACTCATTGAAGATACGCAAGTCACCACACTTGCCGATGCACTTCGTACTGTGCCAGGAATTACTTTGGGAGCTGGTGAAGGTGGCAATCCAAATGGTGATCGTCCATTTATCCGCGGATATAATTCTGAAAGTTCAATGTATGTAGATGGGGTTCGTAATTCGACCTCACAAAACCGTGAAATGTTTGCTGTAGAACAAGTTGAAGTAACTAAAGGTTCTGCATCATCATTCGGGGGTGCTGGCTCTGTCGGTGGTAGCGTCAACATGATTTCTAAAGTCGCAAAAAAAGGTGACTTTCTAGAAGGTTCCGTGGCTGGTGGTACAGACAATTACCAACGTATTACTCTAGATGGCAATAAAGATTTTGGTAATGGCATTGCTGCACGTGTTGCAATCATGGGGCATCAAAATGAAAAAGCTGGTCAACATGATGGTGCGGAATATAAACGTGCGGGGATTGCACCCAGTATTACTTTTGGTTTAGACACGCCAACTCGTGCAACATTGAGTTATTATTATTTAAAATCAGATGATACACCTGATTCAGGTGTACCATATAACTATGATGCTTCCAAGAAAGCAACTTTTGGAAAACCTGTAGATGTTAAACAAGGCATTTACTATGGATTACATGATCGTGATTTCCAAAAACAAGAAAATCAAATTGGTACGATTAAATTAGAACATGATTTAAACGAGAATTTAACGATTACCAATACTGCTGTATATAATAAATCAACAAACGATTATCTTTGGACTCAACCCGATGATTCAAAAGGTAATGTATTAAATGATAAAGTTTGGCGCCGCATCAATTCACGTATTACTGATACGGATATTTTCACAGATCAGCTGGCATTGACAGGTAAGTTTAATACTGGAGAAATCAAGCATAAATTTAATGTGGGTGCTGAGTACAGTGATCAAAAATCAGACAAAGGCAGTTACACAATCACCTATCCCGGTTATACAGGTACCACGACTGGTGGTTTTAACAGCGATTGTAAAATCAATGATGCATGGTGTACTTCTCTAACCAATCCAAATTCAAAAGAACAATGGTTAGGTTCAGCGACTGCAAATCGAAAGACAACTACAACTACAACAAAAGTGACCTCAATTTATCTACTCGATAATATTGAATTTAACCCACAGTGGTTACTCGATTTAGGTGTTCGTTGGGACAAATTTGACACTGAACAAGTTACAAATGCTACAGGTCTAAAGCTTGAAAACAATAAAGATTTTTTCACTTATCAAGCTGGACTAACATTTAAACCAATGAAAAATGGTTCAATTTATGCCAGCTATGCAACATCTGCCAACCCAGTGGGTGTAGATGGTGGTGATGGTTCCGAAGCAATTGGTCAAGCTTATATGGATTTAAAACCAGAAGAAGCACGTACCTATGAACTTGGGACAAAATGGGATTTCCTCGATGAACGCTTAAACTTGACTGCTGCAGTATTCCGTACTGAAAAACAAAATACCCGTATTCAATTAGATGCTGGCACCTATACCAATGGCGGCGAAAGTAAAGTGGATGGTATTGAATTGACCGCAACAGGTAAAATCACGGACAAATGGGACATAACTGCTGGATATTCTTATCTAGATAGCGAACAAACCAACCCAGGTCCATCATGTACTCGTGCTGGCGTTTGTACATATCCAAATGCGGCAAAAGGCAAACAACTTCCAAACGTTCCTAAAAACAGCGCAACACTTTGGACAACATACCAAGTCCTTCCGCAGTTAACTTTAGGTGCAGGGGCTTTAGCGATGGACAAGGTTTATGGCGATGCTGCCAATACCAAGTTTGTTCCAGGCTATGTTCGTTATGATGCAATGGCACGCTACAATGTTAACAAAAATGTAGATTTGCAATTAAATCTAAATAACCTTTCAGATAAACGCTATTTTACTAAAGCTTATGCATCACACTATGCTACAGAAGCGGAAGGACGTAGTGCTGTACTTTCATTGAACTTTAAATATTAATTCAACGAAATAAATCCAGCATAATTTTATGGATTTCATTTAAATAATATAGAATAGTCTCTTCCAAGAGGCTATTTTTCTTTGTATACAAGACTCAAGTATTTATTGAAGCAAAAGGATTAGAGATGATTCACCATATTCCTCATGTACTGAGTAAAGAACAAGTCTTGTATTTTCGAAATGAAATGCAGAGTGCAGCTTGGGTGAATGGTCAATCTACCACAGGCTCTTTGTCGAAAAACGTAAAACAAAATCAGCAACTCCCTGAAAATCATCCATTAACTCAACAATTAGGCAATATCATTCTTGAAGCTTTAGGAAATAATTCTATTTTTCTATCAGCAGCATTGCCCCTAGAAATTTTACCGCCCTACTTCAACCGCTATGAAAATAATGAGTCCTTTGGTTTTCATGTCGACAACTCGATTCGTAATATTCGAGGTACTCAGCAACGCATTCGTACAGATCTTTCTTGTACTGTGTTTTTGAGTGAGCCAGAAGAATATGAAGGCGGTGAATTGGTCGTTGAAGATACATATGGTTATCACGAAGTTAAACTTCCAGCTGGCGATATGATCCTTTACCCTTCGACCAGCGTACATGAAGTAACACCTATCACCCAAGGTACACGAATCGCTTCATTTTTTTGGGTTCAGAGTATGATCCGTGATGATGCTAATCGTCATATGCTGTTTAATCTGGATCAAAGTATTCAGCGTTTAAGAATTGAGCTCAGTGATCAACATCCAGAAGTGGTCAAACTCACCAGCCTATATCATAATCTTATACGTAAGTGGGCTGAGCTTTGAAAGCGATTGCTTTAATCATGTCTATATTTAAATGACAGGGTCATCCATGAATAAAAACATTCTTCCTCCTCTCTCTCAAATTCCTCCCCATTTACAGACTATTGCTGATTATGAAAAACAGGCTGAACTGCACTTGGCTGAAAATACCTGGCACTATCTTCAAGGGGGAGCGATGGATGAGCAAAGTGTCCGAGACAATATAGAACAATTTAAAAAAATTCAACTCATCCCCAGATTACTGAATGATCTAACTCACGGTTCAACACAATGTAAAATTTTAGAAGAAACATTTCCTCATCCGATATTTCTTGCTCCGATTGGACATCAGCAACTGTTTCATCCAGAGGGTGAAGCAGCAACAGCCCTCGCCGCTGAGGTACTCGGAAGTAACATGCTGCTCAGCACATTTACCAATACCGATATGCGCTCAATCAAAAAAGAAAACCCTTTGAAATGGTTTCAACTGTATTGGCAAGGTGACCGAGAAAAATCACTCGCTTTAGTGCATCTAGCACAACAACAAAACTTTAAGGCAATTGTGATTACCGTGGACTCTCCACATACAGGTATTCGTGACCGTGAGCGCCGTGTGAACTTTCAGCTACCTGAAGCGATGCAGCATCCACATACGCCGACACACATTCCTTTGCCAGAAATCACTGACAATCAACATCCTGTTTTTCAAGGCTTAATGCAGATTGCTCCGAAATGGGAAGATATTGAATTTATCATAAGGCATACATCCCTGCCTGTAATTTTAAAAGGTGTCCTACATCCACTTGATGCTCAAAAAGCAGTCAATATTGGGATAAAAGGACTGATCATTTCCAATCATGGTGGACGGGTACTTAACACCTCCATATCCCCCCTCAAAGCACTGGAAAAAATTCGCAAAGTTGTACCTACCGACTTTCCCCTGCTTTTAGATGGCGGGATTCGTCGTGGTACAGATGTCTTTAAAGCATTGGCTTTAGGTGCCGATGCAGTGCTGATCGGACGTCCTGCAATCTATGGATTATCTGTTGCGGGCGCTTTAGGCGTAGCACATGTTATCAAGATTTTGAAGGAAGAATTCGAAATCACCATGGCATTAATGGGAACTGCTACCGTAAATGAAATCAATCAAGAATATATTTTTCAAGATTGAGTCATTCAAAGGAAATTTTTCTCTCAACTGATATTTTTTGTGCAAATTAAGGAAATTATTTCCAAGATAACTGTTTTAGAATTAATCTCAAGTTAAACCATTTGCAAGTCTTCAGTGTTTAGATTTATATCGTGATATCCACGTTTGAATTTATGAAAATTTACATTATTTTCACCATAAAAATACTTGTAAATTGAACAGATAGACACAATCTATATTTGTAGTAAGTTGCCTTTACCCAAGAAGCGAGCAACGACAACTACACAAGGAGTTCCCTCATGATGTTGGCTGATCCAAGTAAAAAATACCGTCGCATGTACCAACGTGTAGACTTGCCTGACCGTCAGTGGCCAAACAAGGAAATCAATAAAGCGCCGATTTGGATGAGTACCGACCTCCGTGATGGTAACCAAGCAATTTTTGAACCAATGAACATTGAACAAAAATTTAAAATGTTCCAAATGTTGGTCAAAATTGGCTTTAAACATATTGAAATTGGTTTTCCTTCAGCATCTCAGATTGATTTTGATTTCACACGTAAATTGATCGAAGAAGGTCATATTCCTGATGATGTTTATATTGAAGTTTTAGTACAGGCACGTGATCATTTGATTGCACGTACCTTTGAATCTTTACAAGGTGCTAAACGTGCCATTGTTCATATCTATAACTCAAATTCGCCGACCTTCCGTAAGAAAGTGTTAAATGTCGATGTGAATGGTGCCAAACAGTTGGCCATCAATGCAGCAAGCAAAGTCAAGGAATACGCAGCAAAACAACCTGAAACCGAATTTATTTTCCAATACAGCCCAGAATGCTTTACCGCGACTGAATTAGAAGTGGCAAAAGATGTCTGTGATGCCGTAACAGAAATTTGGGAAGCTTCTCCTGACAATAAAGTGATCTTAAACTTGCCTGCAACTGTGGAAGTATCTGGTCCACATGTCTATGCTGATCAAATTGAATGGATGCATCGTAATTTAGCCCGTCGTGATGGTGTGATCATTTCAGTTCACTGCCACAATGACCGTGGTTGTGGTATTGCTGCATCTGAGTTGGCAATCATGGCGGGGGCTGATCGAGTCGAAGGTTGTGTATTTGGAAATGGCGAACGTACAGGTAATGTCGATGTCGCTGCAATTGCATTAAACATGTATACCCAAGGTGTTGCTTGTGAATTAGATTTTTCCAATATCAATGAAATTATTGCGACTATAGAAGAATGTACAGGTTTGCCAGTACATCCGCGTCATCCATATGCGGGGGATTTAGTATTCACTGCGTTCTCGGGTTCACATCAAGATGCGATTAAAAAAGGCTTTGAATTCCAAAAAGATGAAGAAATCTGGGATATGCCTTATTTACCCATCGATCCTAAAGATTTAGGTCGTGACTATGATGCTGTCATCCGTGTCAACTCACAATCTGGTAAAGGTGGTATTGCGTACTTATTAGAATCAAACTACAACGTCGTGTTACCGCGCCGCTTACAGATTGAGTTCTCACAAATTGTGCAACAAGTTGCCGATGAAGAAGGTGTCGAAGTTTCAGCACAACAGATCTGGACTCTATTCAAAGACACTTATGTTTCTGCAAAAGATGCTCATTATTCAGCGAAAAACTACAGATTATCGGATGAAAATGGCAATCAGGTCATTGAGCTTGATGTTGTAGTGAATGGTGAAAGTCAACGCTTACGCGGCGAAGGCAATGGTCCAATTTCCGCTATTTTAAACGCGCTTCAATTACCGATTGATGTCTTGAACTATGAAGAACGCAGTATCAGTTCTGGTGCGCATGCAAAAGCTTTGGCATTAATCGAACTTCAAGTTCAAGGTACAGGCAAATCAGCATTTGGTGCAGGTGTCCATGACAACATCGTGACCTCATCTATTGAAGCGATTATTGCAGCGACCAACCGTTTAATTGATCAAGGTGTACTCAGCACAGATCAAGTAATTGCTGCTGCCGTATAAGCTATATCAATTAAATGACTTTAGAAAGGATACCCCCTAATGGTATCCTTTCTTTTATCTATTGATATTGATTGATGTTACGAATCAAAATGTTTTGATGATCCCTATCATCAAAATGTGCATTGAAAATGCCTTAACAGCGATAAGCGACATTTCACAAACTATGTTTTATTGATCCTGCCAACAGATTGCAAAACAAAATCTGAGTAAAATTAAAGTACTGGCTGAAGGATCATCACATAAGACATTGAGATCTATTCGTCACACCAGCGCTATGGTCATATACAGTTGAAAAATCACTTTCGTATCATTCATTTATTAGCAATAATCA
The DNA here is from genome assembly GCF_015676285.1 of Acinetobacter sp. Res13-Abat-PEC15-P4-01. Taxonomy (NCBI): domain Bacteria; kingdom Pseudomonadati; phylum Pseudomonadota; class Gammaproteobacteria; order Moraxellales; family Moraxellaceae; genus Acinetobacter; species Acinetobacter sp. Res13-Abat-PEC15-P4-01. Next base: position 131,178 of record NZ_JADAIN010000011.1, read on the forward strand.
TGATAATGTAGGTATTCGTAACATCAGTTTATTCTTCTTCCTAAAATTTAAGGCGAACATTTCCAGTGTCTTTTCCAGCTGATTCAGTGGGGCTTGTTACTCCACAAAAGTTTGAATTTGAAGAACCGTTAGAACTTGAATGTGGTCGAGTATTGCCACGCTATGAAATCATGGTGGAAACATACGGTGAGTTGAACACGGACAAGTCCAATGCAATTCTTATTTGTCATGCGCTTTCAGGGCATCATCATGCTGCGGGTTATCATCATGATGACGATAAAAAAGCAGGTTGGTGGGATGCCTGTATTGGACCAGGAAAAGCTATTGATACTTCAAAATTCTTTGTTGTCGCCTTAAACAATATTGGTGGTTGTAGTGGTTCAACAGGTCCCACATCACCTAATCCGGAAAATGAAAACCGACCTTATGGTCCCGACTTTCCTTTAGTGACTGTCCGTGACTGGGTAAAAACTCAAGCTCTTCTCTCTGATCGTTTAGGCATACAGGTTTGGTATGCGATCATTGGTGGCTCATTAGGTGGTATGCAAGCTTTACAATGGTCTGTCGACTATCCTGACCGTTTACAGAAATGTGTAATTATTGCCAGTGCACCCAAGCTTTCTGCCCAAAATATCGCTTTTAATGAAGTCGCTCGTCAGTCCATTTTGTCTGATCCAGACTTTCATAACGGCCGTTATCTGGAATTAGATAGTTATCCAAAGCGCGGCTTGATTTTGGCGCGTATGGTTGGGCACATTACCTATCTTTCAGAAGAAGCCATGAAGCAGAAATTTGGTCGTGATTTAAAATCTGGCAAATTTATGTACGGTTTTGATGTTGAGTTCCAAGTAGAAAGCTATTTACGCTATCAAGGTGAACAATTTAGTCGTAACTTTGACGCCAACACTTATCTAATTATGACTAAAGCCTTGGATTACTTCGATCCTTCTCGCGAATACGAACAATCATTAACCAAAGCATTGTCCAATACCAAATGTCGCTTTTTAGTGGTGTCATTTACAACGGATTGGCGTTTTAGCCCAGAACGTTCTCAAGAAATTGTCAATGCATTGATTACAAATCAAAAACCAGTAAGTTACCTAGATATTGATGCAGAACAAGGTCACGATTCTTTTCTATTCCCGATTCCGTTGTACGTCAAATCCTTACGTGCATTTTTAGGTGGTACCGAACACCTCAATTCAACACCTAAGGAGGCTGTGTAATGCGTATTGACCAACAATTGGCTGAAAAATGGATCAATGCTGGTGCAAGTGTGCTCGATTTAGGTTGTGGTGATGGTGAATTATTGTCACAAATGAGCAAAAAACAGCAAATTCATGCTTATGGACTAGAAATTGATCAAGAAAAGATTGCAATTGCTGTCAGCAAAGGGTTAAATATTATACAACAAGACTTAAACCTCGGTTTGGGACGCTTTGCTGACCAGTCTTTCGACTATGTCGTCATGGCACAAGCGTTGCAAGCTGTAGATGCACCTGATGTGCTTCTGCGCGATATGGTGCGTGTGGGGAAACAAGCAATTATTACGTTTCCTAATTTTGCGTATTGGAAAACACGTTCATTCCTTGCGCTGAAAGGAATGATGCCTGTTTCTGATGCCTTACCGTATATGTGGTACAATACACCTAACATCCACTTATGCACTTTTCGCGATTTTGAAGCCTTATGTGCTGAAAATCAGATTCAAATTATTGATCGACTCGCTGTAAATGGGAACCAACAAGGGAGCTTTTTAAGTAAAACTGTCCCGAATTTGTTCGGCGAAGTCGCTATTTATCGAGTGAGCGCTCTATGAAGAAATTATTATTAGGCAGTACATTATTTTTTGGGCTGCTCAGTATTCAAGCCCATGCGGACTATGTACCGCAGCAGCAACAATCTGTTTCAGCAATGGCAGCCCAATATGCACATATGAATGTTTCAGATTTACAGAAAGCAGCAAAAGCCGGGCAACCGGCAGCACAGTTTTATTTAGCGACACATTTCCAAGCCGGTACCGGTGGTGTATCTAAAGATCTGAAACAGGCATTTACATGGTTTAAAGCAGCAGCTGATCAAGGTATCTCTGCGGCTCAGTTAAATGTGGGTCGTATGTATGCGGACGGTTTGGGCGTTGCTAAAAATGAAACGTCTGCACGCCAGTACTTTGAAAAGGCAGCAAGCCACGGCGATAATCGTGCGAGCTTTAATCTTGCTGTAATGGAAGAACAAAAGAAAAACTATATGGGTGCATACCAATGGTATGAGCTTTCCACACGTGATGGCATGTTGGACAATAAAGTTATTAACATGTCTCAAAGTAAAAAAACTGCTTTGGCTGCGAACTTGACTCAAGATCAAATCCGTACAGCTACACAACGTGCAGATCAATGGATTCAAGCTCAATAAGCTTGAAAATATTTTAAAGCACCCTCGGGTGCTTTTTTTATGCAACAACGGGGAGTTGCCAATGACATATATGGTCCAACTTTTTCATGGCACACGAATTTTAATTATTCCTCAAAACGAGCTTACGGCTTATTCACTACACAATATCAATGACCTGTTGAGTTTGGCATTTGTGGAAAATACTGAAAAATATACTCACAACAGTAAAGCACTCACAGATTTTGTTTACGAATCAAATCATGAAAAAGCATGCTGGTTTATAGCAAATCATGTTGAATTGGAGCATAAACTCAAAGCAGAATTAAAAAACTCGTTTAAGTAGATACCCCCTCATGCATAACAAGGCTCATTTCAATCAGCAATGATGGTCATACATTTGAATACTTGAATAGGCGTTCAACATCATGCAAAAACGCTTCAGGTCGGGTCATGAACAAAAGTCAAATGCTGGATGCACTTTTAAATGATCTAGACACAGATATGATTCATGCATAAGACTTCGATCTACAGCAACTCTCTGCTCATAGTGCTTTGTTGACTTGCCTCAGCTATCAAGTCGACACCAATACTCAAGTAAAATATAATTCGGCTTTACGCACTTCAATCTGGGTAATGAATGATCAGCAAGTATGGCAAATGATTTTTCATCAAGGCACACTCTGCTTGTCAGCCATCTGATTGAGGTCACAACAAGTATGCGAAACATGGATAAGAAAAACTATTATGCTTCACGTCGGCAAATCCTGCCACTATCAATTTTTACAGGTATTTTTGCATGCCCATTTTGGTTTGCTACCCTACTCTTCACTATTGAACTATTTGAATTTAAGTATGGTATTAAAAGTCTTTTTTTGATTATTTTGATCGCATTATTGGGAAGTTTTTCATATTTCTTGAGTCGAAAAGCCATTTTAATATTTAAAAATCAATCTCCTATTCTGGTTTTAACGCAAGATAAAATCCAAACCATCGAATTCAAAGGCAGAGGCGTCACTAAGAAAGAAGTTTTTTTGCGTGATATTGCTCAAGTAGAACTCAAAAAAACATTATTAGACCGTCATTATTATTTACGCTTGATCATGAAAGACCGAAGTATTCAAAAGCTCAATCTTGGCTTAGGGCTGATGCATAATAATGACATTTTTGATCTTAAACATTCACTAGACCATTACATCCCGCCTAAAGCTAAAACTTATCCAATGATCGATATATGATGATCAAATTTAGCCATATTTAAAACCACAGATTCAGTTAAAATAAGCTCATTTTAACTTTCTGAGTTTGGATCATGTCATCTAAAGATTGGTTATCCCAAGGAACTCTGGTACTTGCCAGTAATAACAAAGGCAAGATTGCTGAATTTGAAAAACTGTTTGCGGAATTGGCATTACCTGTGGATGTAATTCCTCAAGGTCAACTGAATATCGAAGATGCAATTGAAGATGGTTTAAGCTTTATTGAAAATGCAATTATCAAAGCACGTCATGCAAGCCGTATTTCGGGTAAACCTGCGATTGCAGATGATTCTGGGATTTGTGTTCCTGTATTAGGTGGTGCGCCAGGAATTTACTCAGCACGCTATGCAGGTGAACATGGTGATGACGCAGCAAATAATGCAAAACTACTTGAAAACCTCAAACCTTTGCGCAAAGCGAATCAAGTGATTGAAGGCATGTTTGTCTGTGTTTTGGCATTGGTTGAGCATGCCGATGATCCTTTACCGCAGATCTTCCAAGGTATTTGGCAAGGGGAAGTACTAGAACAAGCCCGTGGTGAAAACGGCTTTGGTTATGACCCTCTCTTCTGGTTACCAGAGCTTGGGATTTCCAGTGCAGAAATGAGCAAAGAAGACAAAAATAAAATCAGTCATCGTGGTCAAGCAATGCAGTTATTTAAAGCCAGTTTGAAATAGCATTTATTTCGTAGATTCCTCCCCCTTCTTTTAAAGCGGGAGGAACACCATGAATAGACGCAAAAATTCATGATGATGTCTTCAAAGTCCATCTAAATTAAAAAAAGAAGGAAAACTATAAAAAATGAATCAACACGCCATATAAGACACATACTACACAACTGACGATGGTTCCCGAAGCAATATACTTTGCGGAAACGCCAGTGCCTTGATAATGCGTTTCCAATGCCACAATATTAGCGGCAGGTGGCAAACAAAAGAGTAAGAACATCACGCCAATATAATCATGAATTTGTGGAACAGGTAAAAAGAAATAGACCAAACCACACAGTATAAGCCCACAACACAGTTTCAGTATTGCAAGTCGGGTACTGATCATTAAATCATCCATATGCACTTTGGTTTTTCTTAACCACATTCCCAATACGCACATCCCAGTGAAGCTCATGCTCCATTTAGAGGCGTTATATATCCAATCTACCCATTGTTGGGTTTGAAATTGTTGCACATCAAAACAGCGTAAAAGTCCTGCAATGATCAATGCAATCACAGGTGGTGATTGGAGCACTTTTTTGAAGAGCAAGGTTTTAGATTGTGGCTCAGAACTGACAGAGGTTACAGCCCATGAATTGCCAAAAATCGAAACACCAATATACAGTGGAATCATTGCCATACTATGCTCAGCGCCAAAAATTGCCAAAGCAATGGGAAAGCCCAACCACGCCATATTCGTATAACTAAAACACAGTGATGCCAAGCGATCTTTAGAACGTTTTAAATAAACAAAAAAAAGGATAAAGCAGGAGACAAAAGCAAATAGAATTAAAGCAATACTGCCCGATTTATAAAAAACCATATTGTAAACGATGACAATCGGAATAAAGACACGTGCCAGCAATAAGGACATCATCGTCTTTAAATTGACTGAAAATTTGCTATTCGCCAGTATTAACCCACAAATAAATGACAGAACTGGAAATAACAAAGCCACAATATATCCCTTATTCTCAAATCATGATCATACTAGCACTTTCCAAAATCGATAGCGTTTAACATCGCAAAATATTTCAAAAATATTTTCTGTCTTTAAATTGAAATATTAATGTCACTTTTCTGTCACGGATAACTGTTGTTATAGCTCTAAATAAAATAGGAGTTAAAACTATGGCTGGATTATCGATTTGGCACGTACTGATTTTTGCAATCGTTGTGATTTTATTATTTGGTACGTCGAAACTGAAAAATTTAGGTAAAGATGTGGGTGGTGCAGTAAAAGATTTTAAGAAATCAATCAAAGATGAAGAAGCGACTCAGGCTTCAATCACTGAAACTCGTACACTAGAACATCAAACGACCAATACTGATGTGAATTCTACTGTAAAGCACTAATCGGTGAGGCGTAGATCATGTTAGATGTTGGATTTTCAGAACTGTTAGTTTTCGGGATCATTGCACTGTTGGTATTGGGACCCGATAAGCTTCCTGAAGCTGCTCGTTTTGCTGCCAAATGGTATAGTAAATTTAAACGAGCGATCACAAGTGTCCAAAATGATATCGATCGTGAGTTACGTCTTTCTGAATTTAGAGAACAGATGCAACAAGAGATGCAGAAGATCCAAGAACTTGAACAAAAAATGCAGGCTCAGATGCAAGAGTTACAACAACAAAAAATTGCGATAGAACAAGAAACCCATGCAGAACAGTCAGGTCAACAAAATCCTTTTGCAACATATCATTACCACAAACTGGATACCCAAGTTCCTTATATTTATATGTCAAAAAATTGGTTAAATCAGCAAAGTTGCATAATGACCACTTCACAGATTATTCCCATTGAAACAGTAACCATTCCAAAACTGAAGGTGGCGGTATGACAGATTCACTCGCACCTCAAGTACAAGACAACGCATCAACAGATCGTCCGCCTTTGGATGCAATGCCGATTACACAGCACCTGATGGTGTTACGTAAGCATTTATTTAAAATTGTCGGGGCGCTCATCCTGATCTTTTTTTGTTTATTGCCTTTTGCCAACAAGACCTATATTGCCCTCTCAGAGCCTTTGAGAAAACAATTGCCGGCAACATCCACCATGATTGCTACGGATGTTACTGCAACATTTATGGCACCGTTTAAGTTGAATTTTTTTATTGCGCTGATGCTGGCAATGCCCTTTATTATTTATCAACTTTGGGCATTTATTAAACCTGCCCTGTACGAAAAAGAAAAAAATCTGGCATTCCCGCTGTTATTTGGCAGCATTATTCTGTTTTATTCGGGTATTGCATTTGCCTATTTCATTGCTTTGCCGTCAATTCTACATTTCTTCATCAGTGTCTCACCTGAAACCGTTGCACCAATGACCGATATCAATAGTTATCTCAGTTTTTGCTTAAAACTATTCTTGGTGTTTGGCGTGACTTTTGAAATTCCAATTATTACTTTAGTTTTAATTCTTATTGGCTTCGTAAGCACAAAAACATTGGCCGAAAAACGTCGTTTTATTGTGGTGGGCTGCTTCTTTATCTCGATGTTCATTACCCCGCCAGACGCTATCTCAATGATTATGTTAGCCATCCCAATGTGGATGTTGTTTGAACTCGGCTTGTTGCTCGGTAAAATGATTGAAAAACGTAAAACTGTAGCTGTCTAAATCACAAGAATAAAAACATATTCAACACTCAAATGGCTTTTTAAAGCCATTTTTTATTTTCAAAATTTATCTGATCAGCTCTTTATAAAAAAGATATATCACTTGATTTTTATTACTCATATTTAAAAAAATTTGATTAAAATTTAGTGAATACGGATATTTAACCCTCTACTTATTCTCACAATAAAATATACAACATGTTTTTAAATCATGATTAAACAATAAATTAATCTAGAATTATCTTTTTATGACAGTCCTATGACTTTCTTAAACTAATATTAAATTTAACCAATATTAAATATAAAAGTAAGAGATTTTACATATTAGTCCGCTATGTTTTTAAGCTTGTTCAAAATCATATTTAATCAAGAGTTAAAGCTATAGGGAATCTTATGTCAGACCTCACGCCATATCATGAAAATCAAGAGTTAGACAACAATACTTCAAATAACATTCATTTCCGCGATATTTTAGAACAACGGATTTCTCGTCGCAGCCTAATTACAAAAACAGCCAGTGGTGCAGCAGCTTTAGCTTTGGCATCTAGCTTAACAGGTTGTAATGATGACAATGACCATCAATCAAATGCCGACAGCTCAATTAAAAAACCCGAAAAGCTCAGTTTCACACCTGTTGCAAAGAATCTCAATGATATCGTTACTGTTCCGGCGGGCTATGAAGCCAATGTACTTTATGCACTAGGTGATCCACTTATGCAAAACATTGCTGAATGGGATGATAATAATGTCCCATCAGGCGTAAGCTTTACTGCACGTTCAGGAGACTGTCATGATGGGATGAGCTATTTTGGCTTAAATTCCAGTACAGCCAAATATGATGCCAAAGCATCAAACCGTGGTTTATTGGTCATGAATCATGAATACATCAATCAAACCTTTTTGCATCCTAAAGGCGCGACCAAAGTTAATGGTCGTCGCCCAGAAGATGAGGTTATTCGTGAAATGAATGCACACGGCGTATCCATTATCGAATTAAAAAAAGATGCCACTACTCAAAAAGTAGAAGTTGTTAAAAGCTCACCATTTAATCGCCGTATTACCGCATCTACAGTGATGGACTTTGCAGGGACAGTTGCAGGTTCAGATTTGATTAAAACCAAATATTCACCTACGGCCAAGCAGACACGTGGTACACATAATAACTGCGGTAATGGTTATACACCTTGGGGAACCTATCTCACCACAGAAGAAAACTTTATTGGGTATTTTGTACGTAATAAGGGAGATGATTCAAAACGTTCCGCTTCAGAAATTATTGCACTCAATCGCTATGGCTTAAAAGATGGTGCAAGTTCTCGTTATGGTTGGGAAACTGCAATTGGTGCAATTGAAAGCCAAGATTTATATGATCGCTGGAATTCATCAACAATCGCAGAAACAGCAGATAAAGATTACCGAAACAGTGCCAATACCTTTGGTTGGATCGTTGAAATTGATCCGTTTGATAGTCGTTCAAACCCCGTTAAACGTACATCTTTAGGTCGTTTTGCGCATGAAGATTGCCGTGCCAGCCGTTTAATCGAAGGCGAGAATTTGGCCTTTTATATGGGTGACGATTCACGCGGTGAATACATTTATAAATTTGTATCGGATGCCAAATGGGATGCCAAAGATGTAAATGGTGGTTACCGTGCTGGCGATAAATATATGAACAGTGGCAAACTTTACGTGGCTCAGTTCAATAGCGATGGTACGGGTAAATGGATAGAATTGGCATATGGAAAAAATGGTTTAAATGACAGCAACACGATTTACCCATTTAAATCTCAAGCTGAGGTGACCACATTTGCTCGTCTTGCCGGCGATGCCGTCAAAGCAACTAAAATGGACCGTCCAGAATGGGTTGCAGTAAATCCTGAAAATGGTGAAGTCTATGTTACGCTCACCAACAACTCAAATCGTGGCACAACACATGCTTTAGATGCTGCCAATCCAAGAAACTATAGTGATCCTGAAGGCGGTAAAGGCAATGTCAATGGTCATATTATCCGCTTCCATGAGAAAGACAATAAAACCACAGCGGAAAGCTTCACTTGGGATATTTATCTATTTGGTGCTGAAGCAAAAATGGCGAGCAACATTAACCTTTCAGGTTTAAATGATAATAACGACCTATCTTCCCCAGATGGCATGTGGTTTGATCCACGTGGTGTTCTTTGGATTCAAACCGATGATGGTGCCTATACCGATACCACAAACTGTATGATGCTTGCCGCGTTGCCAGGCAAAGTGGGCGATGGTGCAAAAGCAGTCACTTCATCGGGACAGGAAACCATTGTCGGTAAGCAAGTGACCGATGAGAATCTGCGTCGTTTCCTTACCGGTCCGAAGCAATGTGAAATTACGGGTGTAACCATGACACCAGACTACAAGGCGATCTTCATCAATGTTCAACACCCTGGTGAAGATTCACCAAGCTATGATAAACCGTCAAGCCATTGGCCCGCTTCCCAGAAAGATGCAAATAATAAAGTTGCTCGTCCACGTTCAGCAACTGTCGTGATCACACGCAAAGATGGCGGCGTCATCGTCGGTTAATCAACAGTATCTTGTTTTAAAAGCCATACAGGTTTCGGTCTGTATGGTTTTTTATCTTTCAATATTACACTTAATTTCCACACATTCCCCAACATGTTCACCTTGTTGTGTTTTTTCGATCCAATCTATCTTCTTATGCCCAATTCTCAAAAAATTTGAACAACGGGTTCCATATATGGGACTTTGAATAAATGTTGAAGACAATAATGCTTCCATATCTGCATTGATCCCTGTGTTAGGAAGTAAATCCGGAATAACTTTACGCTCATCTTCCAAAATATCCCAGACAGCATGCTGTAAATCTGATTCAGGAATAGCATCAACTTGTAGCATAGGTAAAAATTCTTGAGTAAAACGTTTACGAAGGTGTCTGGTTTTCTCCCAATCATCAGACATTAACCCATTAGAAACCACAAATACGCCTTGAGATAAAACCTGAGGGGCTTCACCACGATTGCTCATGTAAACGGCTTGATGTTGATCACCTATAAATAGATTAAAACCTGCATAATCTCGCTGGCGCTGTTCAAGCGCTTGAGCAAAACGGATGGGTGTTTGCTTCGATTCTAAAAAATTTTGCACCAAATCACCTCGGGTGGTGGGATAAATCTTTTTATCCGCACCATCACGATAATTAGTGACGATCGCCCATCGCCCCTGAGGAGTAACTCCCATCCATGTTCCACCTGACTGCAGATCTTGTCCGGCAATAATTGGACGATCCAGCCACTGTTGTAATTGAGTACTTGGACGGTGATAGAACTCATCACGATTGGAGATCAAACATACAGGTAAGTCATCTAAAACCTGCCAAGCCAATGCCACAATACACATAAAACACATTCCATGAAGTTTACACATTGAATGTACAACATTTTTAATATCTTTCAGCTAAAATCTGTGCAAAATAGAAAATCAAGGATTAGGAATGCTCACCTACCCGAATATTGACCCGGTTGCGATATCACTGGGTCCAGTCAAAGTTCATTGGTATGGACTCATGTACCTGCTGGCATTTTTGTGTGCCTGGGGGCTTGCCAATTATCGTGCCAAACAACGCGATCACTGGAATGCCGAAATGGTTTCTGATCTGGTGTTCTATGGCGCACTTGGTGTCGTTTTAGGTGGTCGTATCGGTTATGTCCTGTTCTATGAATTCGATAAATTCTTAGCAGACCCAATCTGGCTATTTAAAGTCTGGACAGGTGGCATGAGTTTCCATGGTGGATTCCTTGGTGTAATGATTGCCATGCTGCTGTGGTGTCATAAATATAAAAAGACTTGGTTTGAAACTCTTGATTTTATAGCACCTTGTGTACCCACAGGCTTAATGTTCGGTCGTATTGGCAATTTTATTGGCGGTGAGTTGTATGGTCGTCAGGTATCTGATCCTAACTTTGCTTTAGGTATGATTTTTCCAACCGACCCACTGCATTTAGTTCGCCATCCTTCACAAATTTATCAAGCATTATGTGAAGGACTGTTGCTGTTCCTGATTCTATGGTTCTATAGTGCCAAACCACGTCCACGTTATGCCGTTTCTGCAATCTTCTTAATGGGATATGGTTGTGCGCGTTTCTTTATGGAATTTTTCCGCGAACCAGATGCAGATCAGGGCTATATCTTGTTTGGTTGGATGACCAAAGGACAAATCCTTTCATTCCCAATGATTCTAGTAGGGTTATGGATGATTTGGTATGCGTACCAAAAGAAAATTTTCGATTGGGGACCACAAAAAAACACTTAATCATTTCGTTTTAAGTTTAAAAAGGTGAAGCTATGCTTCACCTTTTTTATGCTAAATTAGAAAGGTCCAATTTTAATGAAATTACTATGCTTGAATTTTGGTTTGATCCTAAAGTCTCAATCACCAAGAAATTAATTTTCTTCATCTTATCGGCAATCCTCAGTATTGGGTTGTATTGGTATCAACCTTTAACAACCGATAATATTTTGCTTTTTGCAGGCACAGGAATTATTTTTTTGATCTGTCGGTACTGCAAAATCCATTTTGCTGCGAAAAATCCAACTGGACTATTCTATCGTTTATTGACATGGATTCCCTTAGCCTTGCTCTTGGTATTGATTTTCAAAAATATGAATCATGGTGAAATTTTAATTCCGGGTGCACAAGGCATCGGTTTTATGGTTTTGGCAGTATGTATTTTTTCGCCTTTGTCCTTGCTCAATAAAAACACATCACAATCCGTGTCTAAATAATGTTAGATTTTTGGTATTCCTCACGTTGTACCCGTGAAATCAAGTTGATCAGCTCAATCTTGACCTGTGCAATCATTTACTCTTGTGCTTCGATTGAAAAGTTAAACCCTATTTTCACAGTCGCGTGTCTATTATTGGGTGTATTGATTCATATTCTGTTCCAATTGCGCTTGAAACTTTCCGTAGCTCAACCAAATAGACAAGACTTTAAAATTATTTTTTCTATTGTCCCGATTTTCGGTTTGTTGCTGATTTTGTTTTTATTGCCGCCATCACATAAATTATGGACATCCATTCAAGCAGCGGGTTTTACTGCATTGGGTCTATTTATTGTATCGATCTATCAAAATCGCGCTAAACGATTTAAATAACACTCATCCAATCAAAAATACCCAATACAAAAGCAAACGAATGATTTCAAACTTGCTTCTGTATTGGGTCTTTTGAGAAAAGTGGGCGAGTCAACTAGGCTTCAAGACGATAATATTCATATGTCACATTCGGATCTTTATAAACATCATAACTACGTTGTCTGAAATCAGAAACCCATTGTGTGCCTGTAAAACCTGCTATATGACCATAGCGATGCCGGCTTGTACTGTTGATGATATAAATATCACCTTCCTGAGGATTATCAAAATCTGGGCGTATTTGCTTATAACCAATTTCTGTCAGGGTTGAACCCCAATCCGATGCTGCTACAGGATGATCAGAAAAACGGGCACCTGCTGACTCTAGCGCAATCCGCACATATCTTGCACAGCGGTGTGCTGTGGTGCTTCTCGACATGCTGACAAGTTTTTCAGTGAATTTACTAATATCGATTAGACTTTCTTTCTTAAACGCTTCGGTTTGATTTTTAAAATTTTCAAAGGCTTTGCTTTTTAAGTATTCTTCTGGTCGAAAATTATTATTTTGATTTTCCGATCGAATCTGAATATGAACCGTGGGATTCACGTATTCATTCATATTAACATTATGGTCGTAAATCATGTACTGTCCTCAAACTGCCCTTTTGAATTGATTCAAACCACCTTGTTTAAACCAATAACAACTTTTCACAAGCCATGAATACTAATCAGCAAATCTTAAAATGTAGACTTAAAACATGTAAAAAAATATGTAAGTGTTAATAAATCTCATTTATATGCTTTCAACTTACTGAAACTCTTGAAATTACCTTAAAGTTTATAGGGATTTGTTTGGATAAAAAATAATCAACACTAATAAAATCAGCCGTATTGGTAAAACTTTTCCTTAATCTATTCAACATATTAAACTGTCAATTTAGTCACATTTTTTATATTTTATTTAACTTATATCCTGCTGAACTATTGAGCGGATGACTTAAAAAAGCTGATGTAAAGACATCAGCTTGGTCGCTCATCAGAAAATGCTTAATAGCAATCCCAATTGTAAACAACTTTGGAAAAATCTCTTTTGGCGAGATCATCGGGATGGATAAAGAAATTTCCCACCCCTGAATCTCCCCACATGATATCTACCTCACCCGCATCATCTGTATCAATCTGCAGTAACAACACATAGTCTTGAATCGATGCGTTGTATTCACGTGGGTCTGTTTGGGTAAAGAAGGGATAGCCACCTAAACGATGCCCATTTGCTGAAATAACTTCGGTATATTGATCACAAAAATCTTCCTCATCATCTCTGTCATAAGGATCTGTCACTTTTTCAGCAAAATCAAAGTTATTCATATCGATATAACTTTCAGATTTCTCAAACTGAATTGCAGCTTGACCTGAAATAGGACTATAAATGTCAGCTCCATCAAAGCTTGGAAAATCAGTTTGTAAATTTGCAGAATCTTGTTCAACGCTGTCATGAAAAATGATTTTAAAGCCATCTTGCTTTTGTTGATCATCAAAATTCATACCATATAAATCATCATGTGGATTGATAAAAAATTGCAAAATCCCAGACTTCGGATAAATATGATTTTCAGGTAATTCCGCAAAATTAATCTGTGCCAACAGTTGTAGATTTTCACCCTCTGAACTTTGTGGATATTGCTGTGCTGAAGGTAAATAAGGATTCCCACCGACTTTGCTCTGCCAAATTTCTAAATTCTCAGCAGCCTGCAATGATATTTCGATGCTGTCTTTTTTAGTTGCGGCAATTTGTTGTTTATATGCCTGCAAAGCTGCTGGAAGTTCATTCAAATTTATACTCATTTTAAAATTCTCTAAATATTCGATTAAAGTCACAAACAGAAAATAATCTTTGTTAAAAACAAAGTCAGATTAGTATAAACTCTGAGACTATTCAAAAGTATTACGAATGGACCATGGTGCGACATAATCTGTCATTTGCATCATCAACCATTCTCAAATTGGAACTTCTATGAAAGCGTATTTAGACCTTCTACAACATATCCTAGACAATGGCGGTGACAAAGGTGATCGTACAGGTACAGGTACTCGTTCTGTATTCGGTCATCAGATGCGTTTTGACTTGTCCAAAGGCTTTCCTCTGCTCACGACTAAAAAAGTTCATTTCCGCTCGATTGTGGTGGAATTATTGTGGTTCTTAAAAGGCGACACCAACGTTCAATATTTACAAGACAATAAAGTATCAATTTGGGATGAATGGTCAACTGCGGAACAAACAGCCCGTTTTGGTCGCCCTGAAGGAGAACTTGGACCTGTTTATGGTCACCAATGGCGTAATTTTGGCGCAACTCAAAAAGACAATGGTTTATTTGAAAATGATGGCTTTGACCAGATCAGCTGGTTAGTCAATGAAATTAAGACCAATCCAAACTCACGTCGCTTGATTGTATCGGGTTGGAACCCAAAAGAAGCAGGTAACGTTGCTTTGCCCCCATGCCACACTTTATTTCAGTTCTTTGTTCAAGATGGAAAACTCTCCTGCCAACTCTATCAACGTAGTGCTGATGTTTTTTTGGGTGTGCCTTTTAATATTGCCAGTTATGCATTGCTTACGCATATGATTGCACAGGTCTGTGGTCTAGGTGTAGGGGACTTTGTCTGGACAGGTGGTGATACTCATTTATATGTAAACCACTTTGAACAAGCAAAATTACAATTAACGCGTGAACCACTACCGTTATGTCAGCTTAAACTTAACCCTGAAATTCAAGATATTTTTGATTTCAAATTTGAAGATATTGAAATCGTGGGTTATGAATCCCATGCTGCAATTAAAGCCCCTGTTGCTGTGTAATTTTTAATAATCTAATTTGTTATTTTCCTTCTTTTCAAGGAGAAGGTTCACCAAATGAATCATGAAGTAAACTGTGTATGACCTTTAAAAATTTTGAAATCGTTCATGTGGTTGCCATGGATCAACAGCACTGTATTGGTAAAGCAAATGATCTCCCTTGGCATATCTCGGCAGACCTAAAGCATTTTAAAGAAATTACTCAAGGTGGTGTGGTTGTCATGGGGCGCAAGACTCTTGAATCCATGGGGCGTGCTTTACCAAAACGCGTAAACTGGGTCATCACGCGTGATTCAGACTGGCATTTTGATGGTGTAAAAACTGCCAACAGTATTGAATCTGCTTTGGAGCAAGCGATTCCTGATGTTTTGGCTTCAGAAAAACCGACCAGTATTTTTATTATTGGTGGCGGTGAAATTTTCAAACAGACGCTTCACATTGCTGATCGATTGGAACTTACACATGTTGATCTGGATGTTCAGGGTGATGCACATTATCCAGAAATTCCTCTGGAATTTCACAAAGTAGCCAGTGAGTCACATGTTGATGACAAAACAGCTATTGCTTTTGAATTTGCAACATATAGAAAATAGCACTGAACATGATCAATAAAAATAGCGGCTTATGGATAGCTTAAAAACGAAATCAATGCTACACAGATTAGGAATGAGTTTACTTCATTGCTTATTTAGCCTATTTGTTGTCATGACGAGCATTTGGTTCTGTTTTGCCATTTGGATTCAGCAACCGCTGGGGCAAATCTTTAGCTATGTTATTATTATCATATGGGCATTTTTTGCACTGAGCATTCTTGGAATCTATTTCACCAAGAATCTGTTTAGTCGAAAAATCGACAGTTTGATTTATCTCGTTGCATTTCTTCTAAGTTTAGTTTGGTATTTTAATATTCCAGCTAAGCAAGACCGTGAATGGAGCCCTGAAGTTTCCAGAATTTTTACTTATGAGAAGCACGGTTCTCAAGTGACTATTCATAATGTTCGAAATTTCAATTGGCATACAACAGATCGATATGATGAGCGATGGGAAACACGGACATATAATTTAGATGATATTACAGGGGTAAATATCATCACCTCATACTGGATGGGGCCGCAAATTGCGCATACATTGGTGAGTTTTAATTTTTCAAATCAACGACCTTTAGTCTTCTCAATCGAAATTCGCAAAGAGAAAAATGAAAGTTTTTCTGCAATAGGGGGGTTCTTTAGACAGTTTGAGTTAAGTCTCATCGCTGCTGATGAAAAAGATATTGTTTATACACGCAGCAATATCCGGGGTGAACAAGTCTATTTTTTCCCTGTCAAATTACCAAAAGCTGAAAGCCAGGCATTGTTTGAAGAATATTTATCGAAATCCGCAGATTTAGCACAGCATCCAAAATGGTATAACACCTTAACCAGTAACTGCACAACTTTGGTTTTTGACATGGTACAAGCCATTTCAGCTGAGAAGCTTCCGACAGATTATCGTTTGATTGCTTCTGGTTATTTGCCCAATTATTTGTATGATCTTGGCGCTTTAAATCACCAGTGGTCTATGCACGAATGGTATGAAAAAGCTCATGTGAATCCTAGAACTGATGAATATGCACATTTTAAATATCAAAATAGTGTTAATTTCTCTAAAGTCATGCGCTTGGGTTTACCCGAAGAACGTGCAAAATAATATGTAACGATGTTTAAATTAACCCAGTGATATACTTCATTTCTATTGCAATAAAATTATGACAAGATCAGGGAGAACACTCATGTTCAAAGCCATCATTGCAGCAACATTAATAACTTCTACTTTTTTTGCCACAGGATGTACCTCAACACCGAATAGCACCCAGCAAGTGCAAAACCTGAGTTTATTACAAAATAAAAATTGGACACTCACCCATATTGGTGCAACGGAATACAAGCCAGACTCAGGCTCACGTAATGTACCCAGTATTCAATTTGGTTCAGATCTGCGTATAAGTGGTAGTGATGGCTGTAATCGCATCATGGGACAATATGCACTGAAAGGGCAACATATGACAATCGGACCATTGGCTTCGACCAAAATGTTTTGTCAAAACAGCATGCAGATTGCAACGCAATATACTGAAGCTTTAAGCAAAGTTCAGGGCTTTCAAGTCTATGACAAAACGTTAAAGTTAGTCGATCAATACGGTAATCGTGTTTTACAGTTTACAACACCTTAAGCATTGAAAGTTTGATTAACATACATTGGCTAAAAGTCTAAGCATTTAATTTAGGCTTTTAGCTGCTTTTGGTTCTAGCTCCAGTTAATCTCGAAGCTAAACCAATACTGAGTATAAAAATAAAGACAATAATTTTACTACACACGCAAATGAATGATTCGAATTAAAATAATGGTGATTTAAAATTTGGATATTTCAATGAAAGTAATTGGTCTGATCTTAATCTCTTGCCTATTTTTGTCTGCGTGTAGCTCAATGAATGTTAGACCTACGGTGGGTGTAAGTATGGGTACATCGGTAAAATAAAAAAACAGCGCCGAAGCGCTGTTTTTTTATAATTAGTTAAAACTATTAACTACATTTATAAATGGCTTTGTTACAGTACCATTCGGTGTAGTTACTGTTATACGAATCTCATCACCTGGGGCACATTTTAAGCTACGAACGCTGTATATGACTCCCTTATTATCATTTTGACGAAATGTGTCTGGCATTAGTAAATCCATAACACCAGGAACTGTAACCGCTCCGCTTATAACTTCAGCCTCACAACTCAAATTATTATCTGTATTATCTTTTGCTGTAGCTGAAATAGTCGTACCTGAAGGCATTGGAACCGTTTTTAAACCATTTCCATACATTTGAAAAGAAAATACGCCAGGCAGAGCTTGAGTCATTGAACTATTAACCCCGCTCAAAGCAACAAACGTAGGTGTTTCACTTGAAAAAGCAAAACGTAACTGTCTACGTAGAACCGCATCTAGTTGATTATTACATGTGCCTTCAATATTTGGCTGAGCTATTGTAGATGGAATACATGTTGCTCCAGATGCACCACGCACATATTTAAACTCACCTTCATCTTTCTGATTATTTTCGTTATCATCTAAGAAAAAATCACCAATATTTTGGGTTAATTTATCGATTCCAGCGGTATACATATTGTCATTATTGACATCTATGTATTCTTTGTCGCCTTCAACAAAAGCTAGGACACTGACTCGACTATCAAAAGGACGTGGATTTTGAGTAGTTAAGGTAACACTACAAACACCGTTGGTAGTTGCACAATTTGGTGTAACACTACCACCTTCAGAAATAAAACTAATCACTGTTCCATCCGGGACAGGGTTACCAACACGATCAGCCATTCGTGCAGTAATTGTTGAAGTATCACCATCACTGTCACCTGCTAATGCAACTTTGCTTACAGATAAGCTTAAACCATTCTGTGTCACACGACCTGAAGCAACAGCTACTTCTTTTGACAGCACAAAAATGTTTGTATTACTTAGTAATGTCGCTTTAATCTCGACTGGTCCAGGTAGATTTCCAGGATAAAGATTTACAATAACTTTACCTGATGCATCACTTTTAACTGTTTTTGGAATTCTATTACCATCAGTAACAAAACTTAAATCACTCGGACCTTTAGTAAGTTCAATGTTGACATCTTGATTTGCTGCAGGTGTACCGTTCGCATAAACAGTAAATTCAACTCTCCCAGAAGATGCAGAACCACTATTTCTAGTCACTAAATTTACTTTGCCAACAGTCGTGTAAACTAAAGAATTTGCTGCAATAGCTGCAATTTGAACATTAATAGACTTAGAAACAGAAACATTACTGCCTGTCGCAATAATTGTTTGCCCGTCTTCGCATAGTTTACCATTTGCATCTATAGCTTTGTACGTGACAGCAACATCACCTTGATTTGAAGAAACGACCGAATTGTTATCAAAAGTACCACAGCTTGTACTAAAGTTTACAGTGACATTATTTTGATTATTCTTAGTCACTGAATCCTGTGTTTTAAGCGTTATTATTGTTGAGCCACCAGAATCTAGTGAGGTATTGGCTGCAACCATGTTTTCAAATGAAATATTTGCCGCTTGAAGAGAATAGTTGTAGGGGGTTGTTGTTGCAGTTAGATCTTTATGACTAACTGTTGCTGTAAGTTGATAACTGCCAGTATCAGTACTATTTCCAGGTTTGACTGAAATACTCGCTTCCCCATCCGCGTTTGTTAAAACTGCACCATTTGAAGTTCCAAATACCACGCCTGTACCTTGGAAAGTCACTAATGCCCCACTAATTCCTACACCTCTACCATCAGTGACCTTTACTTTTGCAGTAGCACCTGAAACAGTTATAGTATTAGTTGAAACAGAGTTTGCATCTAATAATGTGATTGAGCTAATATTTAACGCAGAAATTGTAGTTCCACCGCCATTATTACCATTATTTGAGCCACTGTTATTACCATCATAATAACCACCACCACCACCACCACAACTTGCTAACAAAATTGAAATTGCTATAGCACTTAACTTGCCAGTAACCTTCTTAGTGTCCATAATTTTACTCAACGTAAGAATCCCCAAAAAAATTGTTGTAGATTATTTTGAGTGCTATGTAACCATAGATATTTATATGTGTAAATACGCTATTTCAAAATGTTTTTTAATGTAATTTTTATTATTTAAAATCAGGTTTATACAATGTATGACATCATTATCATTGGTGCAGGAACAGCAGGCATCAGCGCATATAAAGAAGCCATTAAATACACCTCTAATCTCTTGATTATTAACAAAGGACCATGGGATACCACTTGTGTTCGAGTCGGATGCATGCCAAGTAAAGTTTTAATTTCGACAGCCAATCGAATGCATGATATTCAACATGCAGACGAAGTTGCCTTAAATGTTCAGTCAGAAATTAATACAGATCAAGTGATGCACCATGTCCAAAATTTACGTGATCGTTTTGCACGAGCAACACTAAAAGATGTGGAAAGCTGGGAAGAAAAACACAAAATTGATGGTGAAGCGAAGTTTATAAATGCCAATACAGTTGAAGTGAATGGTCAACATTATCAAGCAAAGTCATTTATTCTCGCTGTAGGTTCAACACCAACGTATGATAAAGATTGGAAAAAAAATATTGGCAATAAACTTATTACTTCAGATGAAGTGTTTGAACTCAAAGCCCTGCCTCAATCAATCGCAGTGATTGGTAGTGGTGTGATTGCAATTGAATTAGCCCAAGCCATGCATCGCCTAGGTGTAAATACGACTGTTTTTGCTAGAAGCAAAAAAGTCGGTGTGTTGACGAGTCCGAGTTTACAAGCAATTGCGCAAACAACACTTTCCAAAGAGCTCAATATTAAATTCGAGGTTTTACCCAACACAATTGAAAATTTAGAACAAGGCGTTGCAGTTTCATTTATAGAAAATGATCAACCCAATACCATAAAGGTAGATTATGTTTTAACAGCAACAGGACGAAGTTCAAACTTATCAACTCTTGCTTTGGAAAATATAGATAGTTCATTTTCAGATTTAAAAAATCTTCCTATTCATCAAGGTACTAAACAACTTTCTAATTTTCCAATATTTATTGTAGGTGACGCATTTACTCAAACTCCGTTACAGCATGAAGCAGCACATGAAGGAAGGAATGTTGTTTCAAGCTGTTTAAATTTCCCAAAAATCCAAGACTTAAATACACTGGCACCATTGGGTATTGTCTTCTGTAGCCCCGAAATGGGAATGGTTGGTCAAAATTATGCAGCACTATCCAAATCAAATATAGAATTTATTACAGGATTCGCCTCTTATGAAAAACAAGGGCGCGCATTAGTTTTAGGAAAAAATAAAGGTGCCATTGAAGTTTATGTGGATAAAAAAACAAGGAAACTGCTCGGTGCTGAGCTTTTTGTTGAATCTGCGGAGCATATGGCACATTTACTGTCTTGGATTGTCTCCGAAGAACTCACGATCGATAAAATATTGGCAAAACCATTCTATCATCCAACACTAGAAGAAGGCATTAGAACAGCTTTAAAACACGCAAGACGGCAATTAAATCAAGCTTGATATAAAAGCCTTCACCTTATTAAAAGCTCACCCTGAGTTGAGCTTTTTGTTTAGCTTATATACTCATCTTTCCAATTTTTCTTGTTGTTTCATCTCATTCTTTTTATTTTCCATCAC
>NZ_JADAIN010000012.1:0-693 GCF_015676285.1 Acinetobacter sp. Res13-Abat-PEC15-P4-01
AGCAGGCACGATTGCGGCCAACAAATTCGTAGACATCCAAAGCCAAGGTTTGGACAACAGCCAAGGTCAACTCGGCAGTGTCAAAGAACAGGTCACGCTCAATACAGGCAAGGGTGCACTGCTGAACCAATCAGGTACGCTACAGTCGACAGGTGATTTAAACGTCCACAGTACGGGTCTAAACAATAATAAAGGAATCCTGAACAGTTTAGGCAAAGTCAGCTTGTCGACTGATGGAGAACTGAATAACGATGGGGGTCAAATTGCCTCAAATGGTCAATTAGAGATAACGGCACAAGACTTAAGTAACCAGTCAGGATTGATCCAGACCGGAGAGAAGTCAAATCTAAATCTGAAGTTAAGTGGCGGATTACACAACCAAACGGGTCAAATCCACAGTGGCTCAGACCAGCAGATCACAGCACAAAGTGTTGATAACAGTGCACAGGGTCAAATGACGGCACAGGGACAGCTGAGTATTCAGAGCCAAGCTGCGATAAATAACCAGACGGGTAAACTGATTGCCAATGGCTTGGTAGAAATTAAGGGAGAAGGGGTAAACAATACCCAAGGGCAGATCGGCAGCTTACAAGATCAGGTGCTTGTACACGCCGGACAAGGTGCCATGACGAACCAGTCGGGGACGATTCAAGCGAAGCAAGACTTGAATGTTACAGCACAAAGTGTAGATAA
>NZ_JADAIN010000013.1:0-5572 GCF_015676285.1 Acinetobacter sp. Res13-Abat-PEC15-P4-01
ATAAATAGTATACTATTTTTATAAGATTATGAACAAAGGATGTTCACAATGAATAAGAATCATGAAATGGATTATAGTAAAAAAACGTCAACACCTACCTTACAATTAGATAGTCAATTAATTGTGAAGAAATCATTTTGGAAAACTTCTATTTTTCAAATGATTATAGGTTTAAGTTTAGGTTTAGTCGTCGGACATTATTTTCCTTCTTTTGCTACAGAATTAAGTCCACTTTCTACAGCATTTATGAAATTAATCAAAGCGGTAGTTGGTTTAATTATATTTTGTACAATTGCGGTTGGTATTGCAAAAATTGGGAGCCAAGCTAGTGTCGGTAGAATAGCTATAAAATCAATTTTATATTTTGAAATAATGACCACATTAGCGATGATTATTGGTCTAATCGTAGCGAAAATTTTTGAGCCTGGTAAAAATATGAACATAGATCCAGCTCAATTGGATCCTTCAGGTTTATCAAATTTTAGTCACACAGCTGAATCACACACCATCATTGGATGGTTGATGACTATTATTCCCGACACATTTGTATCTGCTTTTACTCAAGGAAATATTTTACCGATACTTTTCGTCGCCATATTTTTAGGAATAGCTTTCTTAAAAATGGGATCAGCAGCTGAACCTATAATTAATTTAATTGAGAAATTATCTGAAGCAATATTTATCGTTGTTGGGATGATTATGAAATTAGCCCCTTTGGCAATATTTGGTGCAATTTCTTACACAATTGGTAAATATGGTCTCCAATCATTTATCCCTTTAATAAAATTCTTATTACTCTTTTATACTTGTTGTCTTATCTTTGTATTTTGTATATTAAGTAGTGTAAGCTTTTATTTTAAAATAAATATTTTAAAACTCATCCGCTACTTTAAAGAAGAATTAATTTTAGCTTTTTCAACAGCATCGTCAGAGGCTGCTCTACCAAATGTAATAAGAAAATTAGAACAGCATGGTTATAAAAAGCATGTTGTCGGATTTGTTATACCAGCCGGATTTTCCTTTAATTTAGATGGATCGTCTATGTATTTCGTCATGGCGATTATTTTTCTTGCTCAAGCTTGCAATATCCCATTAACACTCATGCAAGAAATAACGCTCATTCTAATTTTTATGGTCACTTCAAAAGGGATTGCAGGTGTAGCTGGATCTGGATTCGTAACTTTGATCGCTACATTATCAATTTTTCCATATATCCCAGTCGCAGCTGTAGTTTTGTTGCTAGGAATAGATCGATTTATGGATTCAATGAGGACATTTACAAATCTAATAGGGAATATTGTTGCTGTATGTATCATAGATCAGTCTGAAAAAGCAAAACAAATCGCTCAGTAATTTCAATTTATAAAGAGGACAAACACATGCCTTTAATTAATATAGAGCTTTCACCAGGCCGTACTCATGCGCAAAAAAAAGAATTTGTCAAAAAAGTAACCAAACTTACATCAGAAGTACTTCAATGCCCAATTGAAACAATAGATGTAGTTTTTAAAGAGATCCCTGGTTACAACTGGGCTCATGCAGGAGAGTTCTACTCTGAACCGGATAAATAGTATACTTTTTTAAATAAAAGTATACCTTTTAAACATTGTTTTTTGAACAATTTCCTCTCAATTGAAAAGAGATTAGTTATTATGGATATTGGTATTAAAGGTTTTGATCATCCAGTTATTGCTGTCAAAAACTTATCAGAGTCTCATGCAGTTTATAGCAATCTAGGCTTTACAATTCCACCACGTGGAAGTCATATCGAATGGGGTACAGGTAACTGGTGCATCATGTTTCAGAAAAACTATCTTGAACATCGTGGAATTATAGATGCTGATCGCTACACACATGGATTAGAAAATTTTTTAGCAGAACGTGAAGGTTTGTTGGGTACAGCATTTCGTTCGGATTTGGATAATCGTGATCTTTATAAAAATGCAGTTGCAGCAGGTCTAAATCCCACAGAACCACAAGAACTCACTCGAAATTTTGAGTTGAAAACTGGAAAAGTTCCCGTTTCATTTCGATTGGTGTTTTTTAATAAAGATGATATCCCAGCATTAATGGCTTCTTTAGTATGTGAACACCTCACACCTGAATTATTGAGAAAACCTGAATATCTTGTACACCCAAATACGGCATATGATATTTTTGAGATGACATCAGTCGTAGAAACATTAGATGGTATTAGTGAACAACTTAAGAAATTGTTTGCAGAAGAAGCCGTTGAGCAAGAAACTGACCAGATTAAAGTAACGTTACCTGATGGTGGAACTCATCGTGTACTGGTAAATACGCGCGCAGAAAAAGAAGGATTAATACTCCCAAATGTAGTAACTCCATACTTGAGTAGCTGTGGAATCTCTATTAGAGATAGGACTGTCTTAAAGCATATTTTAGAACAAAATAATGTGCCTTTTGTACAGCATGGTTCTTTAATCCGTGTTTCTCCTGAAAATGCATGTGGTCTTTATTTAGATTTTGCTGAGAAATAAAAAATGACAACCAGTACTACAGATTTATTGAAAGAATCTCTAATTCTACCTAATTCCCTTTGGGCAGAAACAGCCATTGAATTGTTTGAAACAAAAGAGCTTGTTAAAAATTTAGAGTCTGATGTCTTAATAATTGGAGGTGGTTTTACCGGACTTTCTGCTGCAATTCACCTTGCTGAGCAAGGTGTTAAAGCTATAGTACTCGATGCATCAGAACCTGGTTGGGGAGCCTCGGGGAGAAATAATGGGCAAATTATAGCCGGATTAAAACAGGACCCTGATATTATAGAGTCTATTTTTCCTGGAGAATTAGGAAGAAAACTAGTTGATTTTAGTAGTAAAGCTCCATCGATAGTTTTTAATCTCATAAAAAAATACAATATCAATTGTAGTCCAGTTAATAAAGGATGGATTCAACCCGCCTTTACAAAAAAAGGAGAAAAAGCCGTTTTACATAGAGCAAAAGTATGGGAAGTACGGGGAATCAATACGGAGGTAATTGAAGGAAGAAAGTTACATGATCTGCTAGGAACTTCCAAGTATCATATAGGTTGGATTGATCCTCGTGGTGGATGTATTCAACCATTTAGCTTTGTAAGAGGATTAGCAAATGCTGCACATTTACTTGGAGTACATATCTTTTGTCACTCAAAAGTTATTCATTTAATAAATAATGGTGATGTTTGGATTGTTAAAACACAAAATGGTTCTGTTAAAGCAAAGAGCATTATTGTGGCAACAGGTGCATATGCTGAAGATTTAGTGAAGAAATTAAATAGATCGATTGTACCTGTTCGTACTGCCCAAGTTGCAACAAAAATAATTCCTGATTTTTTGCGTAAATCGATCCTGCCTCAAGGACATGTTTCTAGCGATACACGTGAATTACTCACTTCATTTAGATTATCTCCTGAAGGTAGGTTGGTAATGGGAGGATCAGGAGCAACAGCGGGTCTAAATCATTCAAAAATTGTGAGTTATTTACATCAATCAGGTCATAAGCTTTTTGGTACAAAAATTAAACTGGAATGGGAATATGCTTGGAGTGGGTATTTTGCTGTCACTACAGATCATCTTCCTCACATCCACGAACCGCATAAGAATATGTATATATCAGTCGGCTGTAATGGGAGGGGAATTGCAATTTCTACAAGCTTAGGCATCGAATTAGCAAAACGTGTACTAGGCGAGTCAGCGGCTTCTTTGCCCATTCCTGTTACTGATATAAAACCAATAGCTTTTCATGAATTCAGGTATTTAGGAGTAGCAGCAGCAACATTTATTAAGAGGTTTCAAGACTGTATAGAAAATTAATCGATATGTCTGAAATAAGCTAGAACTTCTTTTTTTGTTTGTTCTATGTGTTTCTTTAAAAGTTTAACCGCTTTGTTCAGGTCTGCATTTGCGCAAGCATCTAAAATTTCTTGGTGCTGTACATGTGATCGTTTAGAGCCAGCAGCTTGAGAAATTCGCTTTCGTAAAATTTTCCCCATCTGGTCTTGGGCTGAAGAAATCATTTGTAATAAACGCGGTCGCATGGAAGGAGCATAAATACAATGATGAAATTCCATATTTAAATCACTGCGCTCTTGCTCTGTTTTTGCTTGTGCGTATTGGTGCAAAATTTGTTGTGCGTTTTCAATATCTTTTTGAACCATATTTGGAATAGCGAGTTCTAATGCTTTACATTCTAAAGCAAGACGTATATCGAGCAGTTCTAAATGATCATTTACAGTAAAAACAGCAACTGTTGCTCCTACATTCGGAGTGAATTTAATAAATCCATCACTTTCAAGTCTGATTAAAGCTTCACGTACAGGAATCTTGCTTAAACCTAAACTGGTAGCAATTTCTTCTTGTCTGATTGGTGATCCTTCAGGCAGATCACCATCTGTAATGAGTTTCTTTATAGCTAGGTAAGCTTTTTGATTTCCTGAAATAGGTGTATTGGCAGAAGGCATATATGTCCCTAGCTAGCTAATTAATTATTACGGCAAATATTTTAGGAATTCTATCATGATGAACAGAATAATTGTTGTCTATTGTTTATTAAATAAAGGAGAATATTAGATGAATATTCTATTTTTAGGTTATGGAAAAATGGGGCAGGCATTAGGTAATGCCTGGATAGAAAAGAAATTAGTATCAAAGCTTGTTGCGGTTGACCCAATGATAGATGCTGATAATATCTGCTTTTTTAATCAACAAACTGATGTTCCATCACAGACTTTTGATATTGTTGTTTTAGCAATAAAACCAAATCTGGCAAAAGAAATTCTTGAAAACTTAAATAAGGAATTTTATAAAAAAGCTTGTATTATTTCAATTATGGCTGGGATAGAAACCAACATATTAAAAAAAATCATTAAGAATAAAAATATTCCAATAATTAGAGTTATGCCAAATACAGCTGTTTTAGCGAATGCTGGGTGCTCTGCAATTTATACAGATTCTAATCTATATATTGATTTAAAAAATAATATTGAAAGATTATTTGCAACTGTTGGATATACACTTTGGATTGATAATGAAGATGATTTACATGCAATTACTGCTTTAAGTGGTAGTGGACCAGCATATTTTCATTTATTTACTGAATGCCTCAGCAATGCAGGTGAAAAATTAGGTTTAAAAAGAGAAATTGCAGAAATTCTCGCAAAGCAAACGGCCTTAGGTGCAGCTCTATTACAGATACAATCAGATATTGATTTAGTAAAACTTAGAGAAAATGTAACATCACCTAATGGAACGACGTATGCTGCTATACTAAAACTTGAGAATAATTCCGCTCTTAGAATGTTAATAGTTGAAGCATTGCAAGCTGCTTTTGATAGATCAATTGAGTTATCAAAGCACTAAATTTTGTTAAACGAGTATAAACTTCATTTTAAAGTGTGGTTTATATTTTTAAAATTCAGAATTTTTAGATTAATTATAGTCATACACTCGAATACATATCCATTGTAATTATTATTTAATGTTATGGTTTTTTAAAATATTAATAATTATAAATTTTTATGAATTAATTATTCATCATACGTAAACGGAATACGCATAAAAAACAGATATTA
>NZ_JADAIN010000014.1:0-3307 GCF_015676285.1 Acinetobacter sp. Res13-Abat-PEC15-P4-01
ATCATTAACAGAATATATTTGAGTTGAAATAATTGTTTAACTCGTTTTATGAAACTTAACAAGCAATTGTTAATGTTGAATGAAATGAGAACTAGCGATAAAACTGAATCAAGCGTTTTGGTATATGAATCTAATTGAAGCTGTACAGTGATTAAGTTCACAGACAACAAGCGGAAGTGGTTAAATCCACATTGTTAATCTATCTTGTAGGGATTAGCGACTGTTTGGGGTTGTATAGTCAAGTAATTAAGTGCATGTGGTGGATGCCTTGGCAGTCAGAGGCGAAGAAAGACGTAATAGCCTGCGATAAGCTTCGGGGAGGCGGCAAATATCCTGTGATCCGGAGATTTCTGAATGGGGAAACCCACTTACCATAAGGTAGGTATCGCATGATGAATACATAGTCATGCGAGGCGAACGAGGGGAAGTGAAACATCTCAGTACCCTTAGGAAAAGAAATCAATTGAGATTCCCTCAGTAGCGGCGAGCGAACGGGGATCAGCCCATTAAGTTATATGTGTATTAGCGGAAAGCTCTGGGAAGTGCTACCGTAGAGGGTGATAGTCCCGTACACGAAAGTGCACATATAATGATGACGAGTAGGGCGAGGCACGTGAAACCTTGTCTGAATATGGGGGGACCATCCTCCAAGGCTAAATACTCCTGACTGACCGATAGTGAACCAGTACCGTGAGGGAAAGGCGAAAAGAACCCCTGTGAGGGGAGTGAAATAGATCCTGAAACCGCATGCATACAAGCAGTGGGAGCCAACTTGTTTGGTGACTGCGTACCTTTTGTATAATGGGTCAGCGACTTATATTCAGTAGCAAGGTTAACCGTATAGGGGAGCCGTAGAGAAATCGAGTCTTAATAGGGCGTATAGTTGCTGGGTATAGACCCGAAACCGGGTGATCTATCCATGAGCAGGTTGAAGGTTGGGTAACACTAACTGGAGGACCGAACCCACTGTCGTTGAAAAGCCAGGGGATGACTTGTGGATAGGGGTGAAAGGCTAATCAAACTCGGTGATAGCTGGTTCTCCCCGAAAGCTATTTAGGTAGCGCCTCGGACGAATACCATAGGGGGTAGAGCACTGTTTCGGCTAGGGGGTCATCCCGACTTACCAAACCGATGCAAACTCCGAATACCTATGAGTACTATCCGGGAGACAGACTGCGGGTGCTAACGTCCGTAGTCAAGAGGAAAACAATCCAGACCGCCAGCTAAGGCCCCAAAATTATAGTTAAGTGGGAAACGATGTGGGAAGGCATAGACAGCTAGGAGGTTGGCTTAGAAGCAGCCACCCTTTAAAGAAAGCGTAATAGCTCACTAGTCGAGTCGGCCTGCGCGGAAGATGTAACGGGGCTAAAACTATATGCCGAAGCTGCGGATGTATACGTAAGTATACGTGGTAGGGGAGCGTTCTGTAAGCCGATGAAGGTGTATTGAGAAGTATGCTGGAGGTATCAGAAGTGCGAATGCTGACGTGAGTAACGACAAAACGGGTGAAAAACCCGTTCGCTGAAAGACCAAGGGTTCCAGTCCAACGTTAATCGGGGCTGGGTGAGTCGACCCCTAAGGCGAGGCCGAGAGGCGTAGTCGATGGGAAATTGGTTAATATTCCAATACTTCTGTGTAATGCGATGAGAGGACGGAGAAAGTTAAGTCAGCCTGGCGTTGGTTGTCCAGGTGGAAGGTTGTAGGCATGCATCTTAGGCAAATCCGGGGTGCTCTATGCTGAGAACTGATAGCAAGCGAGTTTACTCGTGAAGTGGCTGATACTATGCTTCCAGGAAAAGTCTCTAAGCTTCAGTTACACAGGAATCGTACCCGAAACCGACACAGGTGGTCAGGTCGAGTAGACCAAAGCGCTTGAGAGAACTCTGCTGAAGGAACTAGGCAAAATGGTACCGTAACTTCGGGAGAAGGTACGCTGCTGACGGTGATAGGACTTGCTCCTTGAGCTATTGGCAGCCACAGAAACCAGGCCCCTGCAACTGTTTATTAAAAACATAGCACTCTGCAAACACGAAAGTGGACGTATAGGGTGTGATGCCTGCCCGGTGCTGGAAGGTTAATTGATGGGGTTAGCGTAAGCGAAGCTCTTGATCGAAGCCCCAGTAAACGGCGGCCGTAACTATAACGGTCCTAAGGTAGCGAAATTCCTTGTCGGGTAAGTTCCGACCTGCACGAATGGCATAATGATGGGGGCGCTGTCTCCAGCAGAGGCTCAGTGAAATCGAAATCGCCGTGAAGATGCGGTGTACCCGCGGCTAGACGGAAAGACCCCGTGAACCTTTACTGCAGCTTGACATTGAACTTTGATCTTACTTGTGTAGGATAGGTGGGAGGCTTTGAAGTAGTGACGCCAGTTACTATGGAGCCATCCTTGAAATACCACCCTGGTAATATTGAGGTTCTAACTCTGTCCCGTTATCCGGGACGAGGACCATGTCTGGTGGGTAGTTTGACTGGGGCGGTCTCCTCCTAAAGAGTAACGGAGGAGTACGAAGGTGCGCTCAGCGTGGTCGGAAATCACGCGTAGAGTATAAAGGCAAAAGCGCGCTTAACTGCGAGACCCACAAGTCGAGCAGGTACGAAAGTAGGTCTTAGTGATCCGGTGGTTCTGTATGGAAGGGCCATCGCTCAACGGATAAAAGGTACTCTGGGGATAACAGGCTGATACCGCCCAAGAGTTCATATCGACGGCGGTGTTTGGCACCTCGATGTCGGCTCATCTCATCCTGGGGCTGAAGCAGGTCCCAAGGGTATGGCTGTTCGCCATTTAAAGAGGTACGCGAGCTGGGTTTAGAACGTCGTGAGACAGTTCGGTCCCTATCTACCGTGGGCGTTGGAAATTTGAGAGGATCTGCTCCTAGTACGAGAGGACCAGAGTGGACGAACCTCTGGTGTACCGGTTGTGACGCCAGTCGCATCGCCGGGTAGCTATGTTCGGAAGGGATAACCGCTGAAAGCATCTAAGCGGGAAGCCTACCTCAAGATTAGATTTCCCTTGGAGTTTATCTCCACTAAAGAGCCGTTGAAGACTACGACGTTGATAGGTTGGATGTGGAAGTGCGGTGACGCATGAAGCTGACCAATACTAATTGCTCGTGAGGCTTGACTATACAACACCCAAGCAGTTGTATATGCAGCATCAATCGATTCATAAAAGATCAAAGATACTTGATTTAGTTGAAAAGCCAGTTACATGAGCGAGGAATAAACAAACATTAATTATGTTTGTCCGAGCGCAAGACATAAAGCTATGCTTTATGTTAAAATCAACTCAAATGTTCTGTTAAAC